>CANIMM010000011.1 GCA_947468255.1 Chitinophagaceae bacterium
GCTACACTGAAATTAATTACATTTTTTCCGTTTACTTCTTTTACGATGCAATCTTTACCAAGATTGCCAACGATTTGTAACTTGATCATAATTGTGTTTTTTAATGTTAAGCGATGTATCTGAATTTGAAAATTATGAAAATTTACGGACTGGATCCTATGTTTTTTCTCACAAACAATACAGTGATAGCACTAAATTGTACATGATTGGGGGGATATTGATTTAGTAATCAATTTAATTAGAACTAGGTCAATTACAACTAGGCCAATGATTTTGAAACAATGCTATTCTGCAGCAACATTTAGCTGAATCAAAATCAGTCTTTATAGGTTTTTCTTGCAATTCAACAGCAACTGTAAGCAATACATTAGAACCGAAGTGGCTAATTCATTTTCTTATTTAAGGTAGTAACCTGACTTTGAAGGTTATTGACCATGCTTGCCAACGAATTCATGTCCCAGCGCTGTTGGGCACTTACCTTGCTAATGACCATTTGTGCCTGCCAAAGTTCTACGACGTCTTCTGCGTTTACCTGGTATGGCTGGTACTGTGGGTTATCGCTCACCAAGGTTAATTTATTTTTTGAACGATTGTTCCGCACGATTCTTTTATATACAATACCCTCGTGCCTACTAACTACAATATATGCTTGGTCATTTTTAACGTCTTCTGAATTGTCCACTTTTTCCCCCACTATAATACTTCCACTCGGCGTGGGCATCATACTATCCCCAATTATTTCAAAGGCCCGATAATTTCCACCGGCCAACATGGGAAGGGTGAACGTATTCAGCTCATCGATAAATTCGCTATCAGCATAACCAGCAAGATAACCGGCTGCAGCTTTTACGGGAACAAAATGAATGACATTTCGATCACTAGCAATCATTTTTTGCTGCCTACGCTTGGCCAAAAAACTTTCTCCGGTGTTACTAAGGTCCTTTAATAACAATTCATCCAAACTAAGCTTAAAAGTATCCCCCACTATTTCAAGCACTTCGAGGCGAGGGTCTGCCCTTTCTTCCTCGTAAGCCCCAATAAGGGATCGTTTTATTCCAAGTTTAACTGCAAATTCCTCCTGTGTCCATCCGCGAAGTTTACGCAGATATTTAAGATTTTGGCCAGCTTGTGACATGTTGTAACTAATTTGATTAGTACAAATATACTAACTTTTTTAGTTAATCCAACTATTTTTTATTTTTTTTTCCATTTTTCATTATGCAAGGGACTAACAAATTTAAAAAGATGAACATGCTAGCCCTTACTTTTGTAAAAAAAAAATCATATGCAAATCGTATTGATATTACACAGTCTTTTTCGTTGGGCCGTTTTATTATTCGGCTTTTGGACATTGCTAAATGCAATAACAGGTTTTTTTGGTAAAAGAACTTATTCTGCCAGCGACAACCGCAGTAATTTATTGTTCATGATCAGTTGTGACATCCAACTGCTGATCGGATTGATTTTATATTTCACCAACGGATGGTTTGACCGCCTGAAAGATTTGGGAAATAATATGAAAGACCCGCACAATCGTTTTTTTACAATGGAACATATGAGCCTTCTACTAGTAGCTTGGGTGATGGTTCACATCGGGCGAGCTGCTGTTAAAAGAGCCGACACGGATGCAGCCAAACACAAAAAAATGCTGATTTTTTTCGGTATTGCGCTGTTGTTGATTTTGGTGTCTATCCCATGGCCTTTTCGGCAGGTGATTGAAAGACCTTACTTCAGATGGTTTAACTAAAATTGGTTTTAAATATAATTTCAACGTATGGCAAAATCATCCGCACTACCTACTATTTTAATTACCAATGACGACGGTATAACAGCACCGGGTATACGTAATTTAGTAGAAGCGGTAAAAGGGCTTGGCAAAATAATAGTAGTGGCTCCCGATAAACCACAGAGCGCCATGGGGCATGCCATTACAATTGGCCAGCCACTGCGGATGAACAAAGTGGACCTCTTTGATGGTGTGGAAGCCTGGCAAACAAGTGGCACGCCGGTGGACTGTGTAAAACTTGCAGTTGACAAAATTTTACACCGCAAGCCCGATCTTTGCTTAAGTGGTATCAATCACGGCGCAAATCATTCAATCAATATTATCTACAGTGGTACGATGAGTGCCGCTATGGAGGCATCTATTGAGAGCATACCGAGTATTGGATTTTCTCTATTAAACTACAATTATGAAGCAGACTTTGAGCCAGCCAAACATTATGTAACCAAGATGGTTAGTAGCCTTTTAACTAAAAAGCTGGATAAGCATATGCTACTGAATGTAAACATCCCTGCACTTCCAATAGAACTGATAAAAGGAATAAAAATTTGCCGACAAGCCTATGCAAAATATGAAGAAGATTTTAAAGAACGCAAAGATCCTCAAGGAAAAAAATATTACTGGCTCACTGGGGCATTTGTAAACTTAGATAAAGGAAAGGATACTGATGTGTGGGCACTGGAAAATAATTATATAAGTGTGGTTCCTGTTCAATTTGATTTAACAAATTACGCACTCAAAGAAAAGTTGGAAAAAAACTGGAAAATAAAATGATACTAAAAAAAGATAGTTTCTGGCTCGGTATGGTAATGGGGCTTATTGGCCCTATCATTGGTTTTTCCATTTTCAAAATGATCAAATACAATACCTTCACACTGAAGGAAATGTACCAATGGATGACAATGAACCATAACCTTATAACAGCATGGATCAGTGTTTCCCTTTTTGTAAATGCACTGTTGTTTACCTTATTTGTAAATGCAAAAATCGATAAAACTGCAAAAGGCATTTTTGGGGTAACCGTATTGTATGCTATTGTAGCTTTATGTATCAAATTTTTTGGATAACATCCCACTAACTTCATTTAATGCAAGATCGGCCCTGGTTTAAAGATTGGTTCAACTCCCCCTATTATCATCAGCTTTACTTTAAAAGGAACGAGGCCGAGGCTGCCCATTTTATTGACCAACTTATCGATCACTTAAAGCCAGCACCCAACGCAAAGATACTAGATGTTGCTTGCGGTAAAGGGAGACACTCCATTTACCTTTCCAAAAAAAAATTTGATGTAACAGGTATTGATCTAAGTGAAGAAAGCATCGCAGAAGCTTTGAAATGTGAAACAGAAAACCTTCACTTTTATACGCATGACATGCGTCTTCCCTTTTGGATAAATCACTTTGATATTGCCTTTAATTTTTTTACTAGTTTTGGCTATTTTCAAACTCCCAAAGAGCACAACAACGCCATTCGAACAATTGCACAATCACTCAAAAATAATGGATCCTTTGTATTGGATTACTTAAATCCACAATATGCTGAAGCGCATCAAGAAAAACCTTTCGAAATAAAAATAGACAGGGTTAATTATCTTATTACCAAATCGATGGATAAAACACATTTTTACAAAAAAATTATGGTGGAAGATCAATCGTTAGATCAACTATTTATTTATAATGAACAAGTAGCCAAATTCACTTTGCGAGATTTTGAAATGATGTTCTACCAACAAGGTTTGCAAATAAATGAAGTAATGGGTGATTATAATTTATCTGCTTACGATGTAGTAAAATCACCCAGACTAATTTTGATTGCGACCAAAAAATAAGCTAATAATTTTTTGTCACTGATACCCCATACATTTAATTTGTGTGAAGATTAATATTTATTTCAAATGCACAATACAGTTAAATCAAATTTTAAATAAGCCATATTTTACAATACAATACAATGCTCTGAACCCATCCTTCCAATTGATTTTTTTCCCCTCTTCATACGTGCGGCCATAATAGGAAATGCCCACTTCATAAATTCGAATTCCCTTAATACGTGCAATTTTTTGCGTTATCTCCGGCTCAAATCCGAAACGCTTTTCTTTTAATTGAATGGACTTTATAATATCAGCTCGGAACAATTTGTAGCAGGTCTCCATATCGGTTAGATTCAAGTTTGAAAACAAGTTGGAAGTAAAGGTCAAAAGCTTATTCCCTATTGTATGCCAGAAGAATAAAATCCGATGCGGCTTGCCACCTATAAACCTGCTTCCAAAAACAACATCTGCACTTCCATTCAAAATAGGCGCTAATAATATTGTATATTCTGACGGATCGTACTCAAGATCGGCATCTTGTATAATAAGATGACTTCCGGTTGCTGATTTAATTCCAGTGTGTATTGCAGCACCTTTGCCTTGATTAATCTCGTGTTTAAAGTATATAATATCTGCACCCTTATTTGAAGCAATAAATTCATGAATTACTACTTCCATTCGATCAGTTGAACAATCATTTACGAGTACTATTTCCTTTTGAAATCCCGAAGGCAACTCAACATCCAATACTTTTTGAAGCACTTCGTAAATAGTTTTAGCCTCATTATAGGCAGGTATCACAATTGAAAGTTTGTTCATTGAAATTAGAAAGTTGAAATGATGTCTAGTGAATTAAAGCTAGTGAAAATAGGATTTTAAAAAGCTGCAAATTATAACTTTAAAACTACTGTTGAATGAAAAATCTACAATATTGATTGGAATATAGTTCAAACCAAATTAACTACCGCTTGCATGAGTAAATTGAATCTACCACAGGAAACCATTGGATTTGTTCATTTTAATAAAAAACATGTATTTTTAACAAAATGTGGCGCAGTTTAATAAAAATGTTCAATTTTTACACCCTTTTATCCTAAATAACTAAGTTAATTCGAATAGTTCCTTATTTATTTTATAAACCAGGAATCAATAATTTTATGTTTAAAAAGCTCATAGATTTTGACAAATGGTTGTTTACTAAAATCAATCAAACCACTGCTAATTCATTATTTGATGCTATAATGCCATTTTTTCGTCAACCATTAGTATGGATTCCGCTTTATCTTTTTTTTATTCTTTTTGCAATTTACAATTTTCCAAAAAAAGCATTGAGCTGGATAATTGGTTTGGGATTAACTGCATCTATAACTGATATCATCAGCAGCAGAATTTTTAAACCTTTAATTGGAAGGGAAAGGCCATGCAATGATTTTGAGATGGTTGATACAATCCGTTTACTTATACCAAACTGCGGACAAAACGGAAGTTTCACTTCATCACATGCAGCCAATCACTTTGGCATTGCAATGTTTATTTACATTACAATGCGCAATAGCTGGGGTAATTATACTTATTTATTTTTTATCTGGGCTGCCTTGATTTCATACGCACAAGTTTATGTAGGTGTACATTTTCCATTTGACATTTTGGGAGGAGCGATAATTGGATGCTCGGCAGGATATTTTATTGCAACTATTTTCACAAAAAAAATAGGATCAATTTCATTAAAATAGATTATGATAGATAGCAAATATATATATATTATTTTTGGCTTCCTTGCTCTGATTTGCTTTATCGGTTTTGGGATTGATATAATGGATATTGATGCAGCGCAATATGCTTCTATGAGCCGGGAAATGATGACTAGCGGGCAGTATCTTCAATTGCATGATTTAGGAAAGGACTACCTAGACAAGCCTCCTTTTCTTTTCTGGATTAGTTCCTTAAGTCTAAAATTATTTGGCATTACTAATTTCGCTTACCGCTTACCGTCATTCTTATTTGCGGCATTGGCTGTATTTTCTACTTACAAACTTTCTCGTTTGTTTTATGAAAAAAATACATCCATATTGTCTGCAATAATTTTAGCTTCCTGCCAAGGTTTTATTTTAATGAATCATGATGTAAGAACCGATACCATTTTAATGAGTTGGGTAATATTCAGCATTTGGCAACTAGCAGAATGGTTTCAAAAAAACAAATTGATTCATTTCATTATAGGCTGTGCCGGTATAGCATGTGGTATGATGACCAAGGGGCCAATTGCATTAATCGTTCCAATATTTGCGTTTGGGTCACATATTTTGCTTCAAAGAAAATTTTTACAGATTTTTAAATGGCAATATATACTTGGTGCAATTGTGATTGCAATATTACTAATTCCAATGAGCTGGGGTTTGTATCAACAATTTGATTTGCACCCTGAGAAAATAGTGAATGGAGATAAAAATGTTTCCGGATTGAAATTTTTCTACTGGACACAAAGCTTTGGAAGAATTACCGGTGCATCTCCATGGGATAATAACAGTACTATTTTCTTCCTTTTGCAAAATATGTTTTGGTCTTTTTTACCGTGGATTTTCCTATTCATAGTTGCCTGTTACGTTCAAATAAAAGAAATAATAAGACAACAATTTTTTCTTTCTGATAATCAGGAAGGAATCACTGTTGGCGGATTCCTATTGACTTATCTTTCACTTGGGATAAGTAAATTTCAATTGCCCCATTACATTTTTGTTGCATTTCCATTTGCTGCAATAATTTCGGCAAGATTTATAAATGATCTGTTATTAGCAAATAAGCACCGGAAAATAATTAACCCATTACTTTACTTTCATTTTATTTCATTCATTTTACTTTGGTTAATTTTAATCACTTTATTGATTTGGCCTTTTGAATCGATTAGTCTACTCACATCATGCCTTGCCATAGTGGTTTTCATTGGATTTGTTATCCTGTTTTTCAAAATCAAAAATCCCGCTCATTCACTTTTGGTGATTTGCCTTTACACCTCAATTGGCTTAAACTTTTTCCTAAATGCTTTTTTTTACCCTTCTTTATTAAACTTTCAGGCTGGAAGCACCGTAGGAAAATGGATTTCAAAAAATAATATCCCTACAAAAAACATATTTATTTATCAATATCCAATATGGAGGAGTCTTCACTTTTATGCTAAGGGAATTGTAGCTCAGAAAGATTCATTGAGTGAAATATCGTCTGGTGATTACATCTTAACAAACGAAAAAAAACTGCACACTATAAAAGAAAACGGAAAAGCTTATACGTTACTCTATAGCGGATATGATTACCCAGTAACAAGACTATCTTTAACATTCATAAATCCAGAAAAAAGAGCAACAGTAGTAGAAAAATTTGCACTCATTAAAATAAAATAAAAAGTTACCTACATTCAAAATGCTCGTTGCATATAGTAAGAACCAAAAAAATCATGATTTAATAATACTCTCAAAATGGAAATTTTAATTTTACTGCTGCTTATCTTTTTAAATTCTTTGTTTGTAATGAGCGAAATTGCATTGGTAAGTGCAAGAAAAGGAAGGCTGGAAAGCATGGGCAACAAAGGTGACCTAAAAGCAAAAGCAGCTTTACACCTTACAGAAAATCCCGACAAATTTTTATCGACTGCCCAAATTGGCATTACGCTGATCTCCATTTTAACAGGGGTATACTCGGGAGAAAAGTTCAGCACTTATCTGAAGCCTTTTCTTGAACAAATAAATTTTTTGCAACCCTATGCCGGCACCTTATCTACCGTTTTAATTGTAATATTAGTCACCTTTTTATCCATTATTTTTGGAGAATTGGTTCCCAAGCGACTTGGATTATTAAGAGCTGAAAAAATTGCCCGAGTGGTAGCAGGGCCTATGAATTTTTTATCATCGGTTGCATATCCGATTGTTTGGTTGCTAAATAATATTACCAAAATTATTTTCAAACTTTTCAATGTCAAAGCCTCCTCCGACAATGCAGTTACTGAAGAAGAAATCAAAGCCATGATTTCCGAAGGCAGTGAACATGGTACAATAGAAGAGGAGGAAAAAGATATCATAGAAAGGGTTTTCCATTTAGGGGATAGAAATATCACCTCCCTTATGACCCACAGAACTGAAATAGTTTGGTTTGACATAGTAGACACCGTTCAAACCATCACCGAACAACATGATCAAATCAACTATTCTACCTATCCGGTATGTGATAAAACGGTGGACGACATTAAGGGAATTATCTATATCAAAGATTTATTGAAAGCGCCTAGTGGTACGTCTTTAAAGGATCTTGCCAAACCAGCCCTCTTTGTTCCAGAAAACAACAGCGCTTACCAAGTGCTGGAAAAAATAAAGCAAACCAAAATTCATAGCTGTTTTATTGTAAATGAATATGGCACGCTAGAAGGTATGCTTACGCTCAATGACATCCTAGAAGCTATTGTAGGAGATGTGCCTCAAACAGGCCAGGAGGAATACGAAATTGTTAAACGCAATGATGGAAGCTATTTGGTGGATGCTCAAATTACTTTCTATGATTTTTTAAGCCGCTTTGAAAAAACAGAATGGATGAATGAAGGTGAGCATGAATTTGATACCATTGCAGGTTTTGTGCTGCACGAATTGGAACGAATTCCTGTTACCGGTGAAACATTTGAATGGCGAGGATTTGAATTTGAGATTGTAGATATGGACGGTCAACGAATCGACAAATTAATTGTAAAGATCTCCGAAGAATTAAAGGACAATATGGAGGAATAATATCTACCCATTTAAAAAAAATAAGTGGAGATTATCACTCCAATTATTTAAAAAGAAAAGCTCACCTTTTCATTGGGATTATCCAGTCTGCTACTTTTGCGGGCTCCGTTAACCATTATGTGAATAATACCCATTTGCTGAGGATTATCTTCGTACAGAATATTATTTATCAATTCTACACTTTCCACCTTTGCGATATTTTTTGCTTCAAAATAACAAATGACCCCTTCCTCCTGCAGCTCAAATCCCAAAAATTGCAATGTCGCTTTTTTACCATCCGTTGAAATAGATAAATGCTTTTGAATATAATCGTTGACCAGTCGATTCATTTCAGTTTTTAACTTTGCATCTTGCAGATCAATTTTTGTAAGATGTTTTTTTCGCAATGATTTTTCAAAATCATCGACAAAAACTTTACAACTAATTTCCAATGTCTTATTTACAGCATTGTGCTCAATTTCGGTAACACTCACAAAAATTGGATGAGGATTGACCCCGAAATTGGTTAAAGCAAAAGCAAGTAACCATTTATAAAGTATTAATGCCATTTAAACAAAGAATTAGCGGTTTCCCTTCTGATGAAGGATATTTGAAAAAACAAAATTAACAACAAACTGCCAACTAATTATCCATGAGTGATTTTGTATTCTATTTTAAAACTGGCTGGAGCCATATCATTAGCTGGGATGCCCTTGATCACCTGTTGTTTATCATTGCGTTAACCGCCATTTATTTAATAGCCAACTGGAAAAATGTGCTCGTTTTAGTCACTGCCTTTACCATCGGACATTCACTTACATTGGCTTTGAGCGTGTACGACATATTACGATTTAATGAAAAATGGGTGGAATTTCTCATTCCCTGTACCATCATCATTACGGGAATAGTCAACTTTTTACCCCAAAAAATAAAGGTATCGCCATTTAAGACCAACTACTTGTTGGCACTTTTGTTTGGATTGATACACGGAATGGGGTTTGCCAATACCATTCGTTTTATGTTGGCAAAAAATCAAAATATTGCCATTCCGCTGATAAGTTTTAATTTTGGATTAGAGGCGGGACAGATCGCCGTAGTATCTTTGGTTTTATTGACTTGCTATTGCTGGGTTAATAAAATAGGGCTCAATAGACAATGGTGGATAGCTGCGTTATCGGGATTTGCTATTATCATTGCACTTACAATGGCTGCAGAAAGATGGCCGCTTTAAATTAGGCATTACCTTGAAAAATTGTATTCTCCCAATACTTCAGATCAAGCAAAAATGATTTAGCCAATATTTTAAAATAAAAATTATACAACAATGAAAAATACAATTTTACTTTTCTTGTTATTTGCCATTTCCTTTTGTAGCTATGCACAGGATATTAAAAATAACCCAAGCAGTAACCATGGTAATCGTTTTGAACAATTGGGTACCATTCTTCCTACACCCAACGAATACAGAACTGCAAGTGGTGCTCCTGGACCTAAATATTGGCAACAGCGTTGCGACTATGATATTGTTTGCGAACTGGATGAGCCCAATCGTAAATTAAATGGAAAGGAAACCATCACCTATTTCAATAACTCGCCTGATCCACTCTCCTATTTGTGGATACAATTGGATGAAAACCAGCATAACACCAAAAAAAATGCTGGATACCCAATTAGCAATGAGCTATCCAAAAGCTTAACCGAAGAAGATATTAACCGCCTAAGTGGTAAAACTGAAAAGGAGTATGGAGATAATATTCTAAAAGTTACAGATGCTGCAGGAAAGCCACTAGTGTATACCGTCAATAAAACCATGATGCGTATTGATTTACCTGCTACCTTAAAGCCTGGCCAGCAATTTATAATGAAAATTGAATGGAACTACTATATCGCTGATCGGATGAAATATAATGGGCGTGGAGGATATGAATATTTTCCAGAAGATGGGAATGACCTTTATACGATGTCCCAATGGTATCCCCGCCTTTGTGTGTACAGTGATTTTCAGGGCTGGCAAAATCATCAATTTGCAGGAAGCGGAGAATTTGCTTTAACCTTTGGTAATTTCAAAGTGGCGATGACTGTTCCTGCTGATCATGTGGTGTTAGCAACAGGAGAAGGACAAAATTACCAGCAAGTGCTATCTCCAGCTCAATTTGCCCGCTGGCAGAAAGCGCAAACATCAACAGAGGTAATAGAAATTGTAACCTTGGCAGAAGCCACCGCCAGAGAAAAACAAAAATCAACCGAAAAGAAAACATGGGTATTTAAGGCTGAAATGGTACGTGATTTTGCCTGGGGCAGCAGCCGTAAATTTATCTGGGATGCGATGCCAGTAAAAGTAGAGGGCAAAAAAGTAATGTGCATGAGCGGTTACGGAAAGGAAGCCTATAATCTCTACCGGAAATTTAGCACCAAAGTAGTGGCACATACTATTCAAACTTATTCAAAATTTACAATTCCTTATCCCTACCCAGTAGCTCAAAGTATCGAAGCAGCTAACGGTATGGAGTACCCTATGATTTGCTTTAACTATGGCAGATGCGAAAAAGACGGCACCTACAGCGAAGCTACCAAAAATGGTATGCTCGGAGTGGTGATACACGAAGTGGGGCACAACTTTTTTCCTATGATCATCAACAGTGATGAAAGACAATGGACCTGGATGGACGAAGGACTGAATTCATTTTGCGAGTACCTGACAGAGGAACTTTGGGATAATAAATTCCCTGTTTCAAAAGGTGCTGCATACAAAATAGTGGATTACATGAAATTGCCCAAAGACCAGCTGGAACCAATTATGACCAACAGTGAAAATATTATTCAATTTGGTCCAAATGCATACACCAAACCTTCCACCGGATTAAATATATTAAGAGAAACTATTGTTGGAAGGGATCTATTTGATTATGCTTTTAAAGAATATGCAAGGCGCTGGGCATTTAAACATCCTACCCCTGCTGATTTGTTTAGAACGATGGAAGATGCCAGTGGTGAGGATCTTGATTGGTTTTGGAGAGGCTGGTTTTACGGAATCGAACCCTGCGACATTTCCTTGGACAGTGTTAAATGGGCTAATCTTAGCCTTGATAATACTTCAGAAAGAACTGCGATGGGCAGAGGCCGCCGCAGTATTTCAAACGCAAGGTCGGTTGCAAAACCCATGCTCAATCCATTTGACGATATTTCAAAAATCAGAAATCGGGAAGACAAGAAAATAACTTTTGCCACAGATGCAGATAGCAGCTTAAGGGATTTTTACTGGAAGTACGACAGGAACCTAGTGGAAGTAGATAATAGCCCTATAGAAGCTACTCCTTTGCCAGCTCCCACTATTGATACCCTTACCAATGAGCAGAAAATTTCAATGGCTGGAAATAAAAACATGTACGAACTTTCTTTCAGCAACAAAGGTGGCCTAGTAATGCCCATTATCATCGAATGGACTTATCTGGATGGCAGCAAAGAAATAGACAGAATCCCCGTGCAAATCTGGAGAAAAGATGAAAACAACGTAACAAAAACATTTCTAAAAGATAAAGAAGTTGCCTCCATCAAACTGGATCCATTCAGAGAAACAGCAGATATCAACGATAGCAATAATAATTGGCCAGCAAGTTCTACCCCCAGTAAATTTAAATTATTTAAGTCTGGTCAGGGCTTCAGTAGAGGTGCTGCATCCGGTAGCGTAAACCCAATGCAAAAAGAAATTAAAAAATAAATGGCCCTATGTAAAAAAGATGACACCAGTAATATGGTGTCATCTTTTTTATTAAATTAAATTGACTTCTATACTTATAAACCTGTCTTACCAACTCTTTCGAGCGATTGACGCTTCTTTTTACTATACTTTTTTTCGTAGTCTAATATTTCTTTTGTCTTCACTTTTTCTTTGGCGGGGGTTTCCACTTTCGGCCTCTCAGCTACAGCAGTAATTTTTTCAGGCTCCGTAACTAAGCTTCCGCGATCATATTTTTCAGTCTTGATAACCCCGCCCGCAGCATTATAATATTTCCATTCCCCATCTGGCACACTGTACTGTTGAGCCTTTACAATTTTGTAAGTCAAAATTTCATTATTCTCTTTTCCATACACTGGAATGGTATCAAAAGGGGCTTTGGGATTAAAACCTCGCCATCCTTCTTGCCTTTGCAATATGCCCAGAAAATTAAAATATTCTTGCCGGCCATCCTTACCGCCAAAAAGATAATTTTCAATGGCTAAAATATCACCCGAACTAGTATATCTTCTCCAAACCCCTGTTTTTTTATCATCCTTGTAAAGCCCCTCTTCATCATAGCCTGGCTCTCCCCTAATTTCACCTACAGTAGTCAACCATCTTCCCTGCTTCATGTCATTTTTATCCGTCGCATTCAGTGTGTCTCCCTGTACCGATAACGAATAATCCTTATACTGAGCTGATCCGCTAAATACAAAGAGGATTACCCCTATCCCAATTAAAATTAATTGACGTGCTTTCAGCAATGAATTTTTCATATGATTTTTTTTACTAAATGAAATACCTGCACAAATTTACTTTTTCTTTTACAATCATTTTACTCAGTAGCTATTTTTAACAACTGCTGCTCAAATTAAGCCAACGACCCCAATAGATAGACCTAGCAGCATTCAAAAAAGAAAATAGGCGAAAAATTCATCCGGTAAACACTACCTTTGCACTTCGTAATTCACTAGTAAACAATCTAATATTCATCAATAAAAATTAAATTATGGCAATAGCAATTGGGCAAGCAGCCCCCGATTTTTCATTATTTGATAGTGAAAAAAACAAAGTAACCCTCAGTGAACTGAAGGGTAAAAATGTAGTGCTTTTATTTTTCCCACTTGCCTTTACAGGTGTTTGCACCAAAGAGTTATGCAGTGTTAGAGATAATATCGCGGCTTACAATGATACCAATGCACAGGTATTGGGTATTTCAGTGGATTCTTTATTTGTATTGGATAAGTTCAAACAAGAGCAAAGTCTTAATTTTCCTTTGTTGAGCGATTTTAATAAGGAAGCGGCGAAGGCATTTGACGTTTTATATGAAGTATTCCCAGCTTTTGAAATGCAAGGTGTAAGCAAAAGAGCCGCTTTTGTAGTTGATAAAGAAGGTGTTGTGAAATATGCGGAAATTTGTGCCACTCCCGGCGATTTGCCTGATTTTGCTGCTATTCAAAGCACTTTACAAAGTATTTAGTCCGTTTAATCATTCCATTTCTTTGATAAAAGCAATCCACAAGTTGCCAACCTAATAGGCCTGGAGATTGCTTTTGTCAAAGAAATCATTACTTTTACATTACTGAAAAAGCTATTTACCATATTAAGCTTCTTTATTGGGGTCTGTTTTACGTCTTTTGCGCAAAACAAAGCTGCTAATGCTGGGGATGCGGCTGCAAAAATGATTAAGTTTTTTCCCAATCCCGCATCTTCGAATATCAATTTCGAACTTCAGCGAGGGTATGATCAATCCTATAAGCTACTGCTATTTAATTTCATGGGAAAGGAAATGGAGGAGCTAACCCCCTCTGCCCAGGTTATCAATCTTTCGTTGAATAATTTTTATCGTGGAATTTATATATTTCAACTACGCGATAAGACCGGAAAAATAATCGAATCTGGCAGATTCCAAGTAGTAAAATAACCCGCCTCAAATTGTATCTCCCTTTCTATTAATGACCACCATTGACTTGCAAAAGCTGTCCTTTTTCGATTCGAAATTACAATACCTGCACAATCAAAAACTTCAAATAATGCGTATTTTCCTGATCCCTGATGATAGGATGGTCAGCAGATTGACTATTAAAAACCACCTGACGGATTTTTCGTTTGGCATCCTTGGCCGCCATTGAAATGATATCCAAAAACAACTCTGGTTTTACTAGATTGGTACAACTAGAAGTTACCAAAAAACCACCCGGCTTCACTAGTTTAATTCCTCTGAGATTAATTTCCTTATAGCCTGCTACTGCTTTGTCAATACTACTTCTGCTTTTAGTAAATGAAGGCGGGTCAAGCATCACCACATCCCACTGTTTGCCTTCTTTCGTCCATTCCTTAAGCACATCAAATGCATTAACACATTCAAATCTACAAATGCTTTCTACTTTATTGAGGAGGGCATTTTTATTGCACATATCAATCGCAGTTTGAGAGATATCAATACCAGTAACTGATTTGGCGCCATATACGGCAGCGCTGATTTCAAAGGACCCTGTATAACAAAATGCCCCTAGCACATCTGCCCCCTTCACGATATGCTGTATCGCCTTTCGGTTGTCTTGTTGATCTAAAAAGTAACCCGTCTTTTGACCATTGGCAATATCCACATGAAATTGGATGCCATTTTCATGTATGATAATATTGGTATCAAATGCTTCAGAAAGAAATCCCTTGTGTTGCTCCATTCCCTCCAATTCTCTTACAGGCACATCATTTCGCTCGTAAATCCCTTTGGGGGAAAAGATTTTTTCTAGCGCCTTTACAATGGAAGGCTTCCAGATATCCATGCCCAGCGCCAAGGTTTGTATTACAAAATAGTCGTTGAATTTATCGATGATCAATTGGGGTAACTCATCGGCTTCGCCAAAAATTAAGCGGCAATTTTCAACATACCCCAATTTTTGGCGATAGGCCCAGGCTTGCTCAATCGTTTCATAAAAAAATGCATCGTTGATTTCCCTGTTTTTATCCCGGGTCAGTAAGCGGACCATTATTTGTGACTGGGGATTGACATATCCCTTCCCTATAAATTTTTTATCATGGGTAAATACATTCACGATTTCGCCCGCTTTTGCAGCTGCATCCAGTGCCTTGCCTCTATTGACCTCATTAGCAAAAATCCAGGGATGCCCAGCTTCTACCCTGCTGCTGATATTTTTATTAAGAAAAAGACTTTTCATCCCACAAAGGTAACTATTGTAGATACCTGTCAGTCAGTTTGAAACAAGAAACCAGTTTTATCTTTCAAAATTGTCAATTTGGCTGAAAACTAGGCTTGGCAAAATGTTTGACAATCGTACATTTGCAAGTAATTTTACCCTAATTGATACACTGAAGGCAGTGAGATAAACGAATTAATATTTATTATGGAAGAAAAAACAAAAGTTAGCCCAGATGAGGAGGCCCTAGCAGAAGCATTGAAAGGCTTTACAGACAATGATGCCGACGCAGGGGAAGCTATTCCAAGCAAAACAGATGTAAGCAATGCCGAACCTGAAAATGGGGTAGAAAAACTTCAGTCAGAGCTGAATGAACAAAAAGACAAGTATATCCGCTTATTTGCAGAGTTTGACAACTTTAAGCGCCGCAATGCCAAGGAAAGAATGGAACTGATTCAAACTGCAGGTAAAGATGTAATTTCCTCCTTACTAGACGTTTTAGACGATTGTGACCGTGCAGAAAAGCAACTGCAAACATCAGAAGACCTTCAGCAGATTAAGGAAGGAATCCAGTTGGTATTTGGCAAACTTAGAAACACTTTGCAAGCAAGAGGCCTCAAAGCGATGGAAAGCATTGAAACTGATTTTGACGTAGAAAAACATGAGGCAATCACCGAGATCCCAGCACCCCAACCCCACTTAGTAGATAAGGTGGTAGATGAGGTACAAAAAGGATATTATTTGAATGATAAAATCATCCGCTTTGCAAAAGTGGTAGTGGGGAAATAAGTTAACAATTAGCAATATTTGAGGAAAATTTATCCACTTTCTCAAATTTGTACATTTTCATTTTAGCTATTTAGCTAATTACCATTTGTATTATGAAGAAAGATTTTTATGAAATACTAGGCGTTGCAAAATCATCCACCCAAGATGAGATTAAGAAAGCATATCGAAAGGTAGCCATGCAATTTCACCCCGACAGAAATCCAGGGGACAAAGCTTCTGAAGATAAATTTAAAGATGCTGCTGAAGCCTATGAAATATTAAGCGACACGGATAAAAGAGCTCAATACGATCGTTTTGGACACAATGCCTTTAGCCAAGGAAGAGGTGGTGGCGGAGGGGGCTTCAATGGGGGCGGTATGAATATGGATGATATTTTCAGCCAGTTTGGAGATATTTTCGGAGATGAAAGCCCATTTGGTAGTTTTTTTGGAAATGGCGGACGGCGCTCATCCGGTGGCAGATCAAGAGGAGTAAGGGGATCTAACCTAAGAATAAAAATTAAGCTTACTTACGAAGAAATGGCCAAAGGGGCCACCAAGACGGTCAAAGTAAAAAAACATGTTAGCTGTACTACCTGTTCGGGTAGTGGTGCAAAAGATAAAAACAGTTTACAAACTTGCACCACTTGTGGCGGAACTGGACAGGTTAGAAAAGTACAAAATACTTTTTTGGGTCAGATGCAAACGGTAACCACCTGTTCCAGTTGCAACGGCGAAGGAAGCACCATTGCCAACAAATGCACCGCCTGTAAGGGTGAGGGAAGGGTTTATGGTGAAGAAACCGTTTCCATTGATATTCCAGCTGGTGTGCAGGAAGGCATGCAGCTTAGCATGAGCGGTAAGGGAAATGCTGGAGAAAGAGGCGGCGCCAATGGAGACCTCATTATTTTAATTGAAGAGGAAGCACATGCAGAATTACACAGAGACGGACTCAATGTTGCTTTTGACTTACACATAACTTTTCCTGAAGCAGTATTTGGAACCAATGTAGAAGTACCAACCATTGACGGGAAAGCCAAAATAAAAATCCCCCCCGGAACCCAAAGTGGAAAAATATTCCGCTTAAAGGGCAAAGGATTCCCCGCTGTAAACAGCTATGAAAAAGGTGATCAGTTAATTCATGTGAATATTTGGACTCCCCAGCACATTTCTGCAGATGAAAAATCGATGTTGGAAAGCATGCAAGAAAGTGCAAACTTTCAACCTAAGCCAGAAAAAGGAGATAAATCCTTCTTTGATAAAGTAAGAGAAATATTCTCCTAAATCCATAAAGGAAAGAAAGCAGGTTGCCATGTTTTAATTTATATAGAAAACCATATTAATTAAAACATAGTTTATAGGCGATCCCTAATACCTAATTGAAAGCAACTACCCTTCCACCAACTGGTAAATAGCTGGGAGGTTTCGGCCAAGTCCGTCAAAATCAAGCCCAAAACCCAACAGGAATTTGTCTGGCACTGTAAAGCCCAAATAATCTATTTCGATGGGATATTTCAGTGCGGCTGGTTTATGCAATAAGGCAGCAATTTTTAGGGAGGCAGGTTGCTGCTGGTATATTTGAGGAAGAAACTGATGGAGCGTATTGCCAGTATCAACAATATCCTCAATAATGACCACATGCCTATTCACCAAAGGCTCATCCAGCCCAATGGATGTTATCAAGTTTCCAGTTGAAGTAGTGCCTTTATAAGAAGCCAATTTGATAAAACATATTTCTGCCTCAATGGTAATTGATTTAAAAAGGTCGGAGGCAAACATAAAAGAACCATTCAAGATAGCGATAAACAAAGGGCGCTTCCCTGCATAGTCTGAATCAATCTGATTGCCCATTGCCACGATCCGCTGATGAATTTCATCGGAACCGATATAAGGTTGGAAAATTTTATCATTCACTTTAACAATGGACATATACCAACTGATTTTGGATTAAGATTACCTACATTATAAAAAATACAATGTTTGAAATTTGGAGGTTGAACAATATCTGTCTCAATAATTGCACTACCCTAATTTGAAAGCGTTCATTCCTTTACTTGCCCACAATCAACTGCTGGCCTATTTTTAAATTATCACTGCCAAGCTTATTCCATTCCTTTAACTGTTCTACGCTTACATTGTATTTTTTGGCAATCCCGTATAACCCCTCTTTCGCCTTTACTTCATGAAGTATGGGTTTTGCATTATGCCCTGAATTTATTTTTACCGGACCCGATTGTACTCTAGGTTTCAAATACAATTTGGTACCAGAAAACACATCCCCATCTTCGTTCAATTGATTATACTCCAATAGGCTTGCTAACTGAATGCCATTATTTTGAGCAACCGAATAGCGTGTTTCCTTTTTGCTTACAATTATAAAATCCTTGCTTCCCTTATCCGATTTTTTTTGCAAAAAAATCAACTGTTCTTCATCAATCAATCCGTCCTCCTCCAATTCATTGATATCCAAAAGCCGCTGCAAAGCGATATGGTGGCGAGTAGCAATGGCCAACAATGAAGTTCCTTTAAGGGCCTTGATACATTTACTGCCATTGACAAGATTAATTATATCCGGAGCTCCCGAAAGGATTGCTGCTGCTTCTCCCTGGTCATTTCCCTGTGTTGGAGTCACTGAAGTAGCAATGGCTTTGTTTATTTTAACCAACGCTGTATCCTCTTTTAAATTTTGAGTATTAAAAGCAGGAAGATCCTCAGCGCCCTCCAGGTCGAATCGCTGTAAATTATATTGTTCAATATGCCGTATCAGAATAGCAGGATATTTCGGATTCGTTGCATAGCCGGCTTTCTTTAATCCATAGGCCCATCCCTTATAATCAGTTGACGATAAATCAAACAAAAAGGAATAATGCTTGCCGGCTTTCAGAAAATTACTATGGTCGCGGTAAGAATCCTCTGCATTCGCATACTTTCTGAAACATTCACCCAAAGAATCATCATCATGCGTTACCCCCTCGCCTGTCCAATTGCTCTTACATTTAATACCAAAATGGTTATTGGATTTTTTAACTAGTTCACTATTGCCACTTTCTGTTTCCAATAATCCCTGTGCCAGTGTGATGGCAGCTGGAATACCCATCCGCTTCATCTCACGAACAGCAATGTCCTTATACAGATCAATATACTGTTCCGGAGTAATCATTTGCGCATTTACCGAAAACGCCCAACAACCCGCAATCAATATTTGCTGAACTATTTTTTTTATAACACGCACTTGAATCATTGATGTATAATGTTTGAATGGTGGATTTTATTGTATCCGCATTAAAATAATTTATTTATAATTTCCTAATCAACATTAAACCATCTCTTATGGTTAACAAAGTTTGATCTACCCTAGCATCATTTTTTACATGCAGATTAAATGCGTGGATTGCCATCGCATTTTTTCCACTGATATTTTCTTCCAATACTTGGCCATGAAACAATACATTATCGGCAATAATAAGTCCGTTATTTTTTAAGTAAGGAAAAATCAATTCATAATAATCAATGTAACCCGATTTGTCTGCATCCAGAAAAACAATATCCCAACTTTCATTCAACGTTGGGATTATCTCCATCGCATTCCCTATATGGAGTACAATTTTATCCTTATCTGGTGAATGCTGAAAGTACCCATTCGCTTTTGCTGCGTCTTCTGCTCTTAATTCAATGGTATGCAAAACCCCTTCCCTACTCAATCCCTTTGCTAAACACAGAGCACTATATCCTGTAAAAGTGCCAATTTCCAAAATTCGCTGGGGATGTAGCAATTTGCTCAAAGTAGTTAAAAAAGATCCTTGCACTTGTCCGCTCAACATATGTGCATGCGGATGAGTTTTCTTTGTATCTTCCGACAGTTTCAGAATCAAGTCTTCTTCAGGAGAAGATACCATTTTGGCATATTGTTCTGCTAGGGGATTAACCAATTCCATCTGCTTTTATTTAGACTTTACTTTTAAATCATTCGAATGGCCTATAAACCATAACCCTGCAAAGGTAAGGAGGCCATTAACAATTAACAGCTCAATGCCTATTTGGTAACCATTCAACCAGCTTTTAGCATTGATACTGATGATGTATGAAAGCAATGGAGCTACCAAACATACCAACGTTACTATCCAAGAATTGGGCAACTGTCTTTTAGTAAAAATACCCAGTGCAAACAAACCCAATAACGGGCCATAGGTATATCCTGCAAGGTCCAATATTTTATCAATGATGCTATTGTCATTCAATACTTTAAACCCCATGATGCAAAGTAGAAACAAAATGGTAAAAGATAGATGGACTGTCAACCTCCATTTTTTTTGTTGTTTTTCATCCAATTCGGCTCGTTCTTTTAAACCGAGGATATCAATACAAAAAGAGGATGTTAATGCAGTCAAAGCCCCGTCTGCACTAGGAAACAAAGCAGATATCAATGCAATGATAAACATGATGCCTACAGCAGGTGGAAAATAATTGAGCACAATAGATGGAAAAGCCTTGTCACCGATTACATTGGTATTATTTAATACAAACTGTTTGATCAGTTTACCATTGACTAGCACATCCTGGTATACGCCTCCATGGGCATTGCCATACAAATAAAGCAAGCCTCCCAAAAAAAGGAATAAAACCAAAACCGAAACTAAAATTACAGAAAGGGTAATTACATTTTTTTGAGAATCTGCCAAAAGCCTGACACTGATATTTTTTTGCATCATTTCCTGGTCAAGCCCCGTCATGGCAATGGTAATAAAAGCGCCTCCAATAATTTGTTTTACAAAAAATCCCTTGCTATTGATATCTGTGTTGAAAATATGGAGATAACCCTTATTTCCAAGTTGGGCGAATGCTTCGCCGGTAGACAGATGGAGGTTGTTCAAAATGTAAATAATGCAAATAACCAATCCGGAAATCATCAAGGTAGTTTGTAACGTGTCTGTATACACGATCGTTCGAACGCCCCCTTCAAAAGTATACAACAAGATCATCAGCAATATAACCGCTGCGGTAATTACAAAAGGCACACCCAAGCGATCGAGGATAAAAAATTGCAATACATTAATTACAAGGTATAATCTTGCAGTGG
Source organism: Chitinophagaceae bacterium (assembly GCA_947468255.1). Classification (GTDB taxonomy): domain Bacteria; phylum Bacteroidota; class Bacteroidia; order Chitinophagales; family Chitinophagaceae; genus Ferruginibacter. The sequence goes on from CANIMM010000011.1 coordinate 21,062, forward strand.
CACCCACTGTTCGGCTGATTATAAAAAAAAGGGATCCCGTTTTATAGGCAACCCTACCAAACCGCTGCAATAGATAATGATAGATGGAAGTGAGATTCAGTCGATAATACAAGGGTAATAGCACAAATGCAATTACCATATAACCAATTAAATAACCGATGGCTACCTGCAGGTAGGCAAAGCCCTTAAATCCATTGGCAGTAACATCGCCTACTGCGCCCGGTACGCTCACAAAGGTTACCCCGCTCAATGAAGTGCCAATCATACCAAATGCCACCAGCACCCAGTTACTGTTGCGGTTGCCAATAAAGAAAGAATCATTAGTAGCGTTGCGGCTGGTGAAATATGCTACCAGTAAGAGCAACACAAAATACCCAATTACGAAAGAAAATAAAATTACTGGCGACATAACAATGGGTTTTGATAAAATTTCATTGAAAATATAAAAAATATTCGTGCCTTTGCTTATAAATAATCAGTAAAGATAGATGGAGTTTAAATCAATCGCAGTTTTTTGTGGCAGCAAACCAGGAAATTCTACACAATATGTAACCCATGCTACTGAGCTTGGGCATTTGCTGGCTGAGAAAAAGATCCTATTAATTTATGGCGGTGGAAATAAAGGAATTATGGGAGCTGTAGCCAATGGAGTGCTAGAAAAAAAGGGACAAGTAATTGGCATTATTCCCGAAGCCCTAATGGGATGGGAGCATCACCATGAAGGTATCTCTGAGTTGATAGTAGTTGAAAATATGCATATTCGCAAAAGGATGATATATGAAAAATGCGATGCGGCAATTATTTTACCAGGAGGGTATGGTACATTGGACGAGCTTTTTGAAATTTTAACCTGGAACCAACTGAGTATTCACAACAAACCTATTTACATTTTAAACACTGCTGGATTTTATGATACCCTTTTGGCCCACATAAAAAAAATGATTGCAGAAAACTTCTTATACTCTAGGATGGAAGACGCCTTCACCATTGTAACCAATCCTTCAGAAATTTTCAATCCTAGTTGAGCAACCCAAGTTCATTCCTTACCTGTATAAGGCAATATTGAACCCCGCACGAATTACCGGTATCAATCTGCCGTAAGAGTCTACATAGGGCGACCCCTTGAGTTGGAGTGCATCAAACATTACGGAAAAATAATAATAGGAGTTGGAACCCTTTTGTCTTCCACTTGAATACCCTGCCCCTATCAACAAACTATTTACATCCTCTTTTAGTTTATAGGAACTTGACCCAGAAGGAATCACCTTAATTGTTTGAAAATTATGCTCGTATTGAGCTTGGGTAAACAAAAAATTAATTGGAAAGAGTCGCACAAAAGCACCGGGCCCAAGATTGGTTTGCCGTAGTTTATTATCATATAGATCTGTCTGGCCGGTATAAATAAAATTAATACTTACTGCTGCATCTAGCCATGGGGTGAGGCTATAGCCGAAATGCGGACTTACGCCCAGCACCGTTCCTCCGGTATAAAAAGAGGCGGTAACATTACCGCCAGTGAATAAATTGGACTTGTTAAATCCTCCGGAATTTTGGTCTTGCGCTTTTGATGAAAAGATAACAAAGGATAAGCTGAATAATAAAAATAATTTTCTCATTTGTTTTTTATAGGTAATAAATTAAAATTTAGGACAAAACACCTGGTGGCTGGCACTATTGCTTTCATTGTAAAAACCTTTCCGAATCACACTGAATTCATTCGCACCCCTAAGATTATTAAAATTACGAAGGGCGGAAGTAGTGGCATCGTAACTGAAAGTAAAACGAATATTATTCAATTCAAAACCAACCATCGGTATAACGGCATCGCCTGCACGATAATAAAGACCAAAAATAAATTGTTTGTCCCCTGATCCAGATAGATTATAATTAGCGTTCATCCCCAGCAAAAATTCACTTGACCTTGCTTGATTGGTATAGTACATATTGGGGTTGATAATCAGCCTGTCGGATACCTTTAACATCGCATTGAGAAACCCAATATGCCGCATGGGTATTCTGCTGCTATCGACCGATCCACTAAAAAATGTTTCTTGGGGGCCATTTACATGCTGAATGGAATAGCCTCCATTGATATAAATTTCTTCTGTTGGAAAATAGGCATAATTTAATCCTGCCTGAATATCAACATAACTGATAGCGCTATTGGTAAGCATCACTGAAGAAGGCAATGTATTGTCAAAGAATTTTCCGTCAAACTGGTCCGGGAAGCTCAGCTTGGTGGCATCAATGCGCTTATTGGCCCAGCCTACGTTGAACCCAGCGCTCAACAAACTGCTATTGCCCAGCTGCTGGTGATAGGCCAGAGACCCGTATATCTTTGTTGATCTCAATCCGCCACTACCTGCCACATCACTTAATATAACACCTCCAATCCCTAGCCAGCCATTTTCAATTTGATTACGCAATAATTGGCCATCTGCAAAAATGCTAATAGTTTTATAAGGTGCTGCCAAAAGCGCAGAATACTGGTTCCGATAATGCGCGCCTAATCTAAAATCTGCATCGGGAATAAAGCCAGTATTGGCGGGATTGGTAGTAAGTACTGAATTGAAAAATTGGGAAAAATGAAGATCCTGTGCATAGACATTCGCCATCATATACCAATGAATCAAAACCAGTAGTCCTATTTTTATACTTTTTTTCATTTCAAAATTCTTACCTACAATAAAGTTAGCGAAGTAATGATATATCCCCTGTTTTTCTGAATTTCTTTCCATCTGAAAATACCACATCCAATGTGTAAGTATATACATCCATCGGCTGAACCACTCCATTAAATGTTCCATCCCAACCTATCGACTGACTGGTACTGGAAAATACATTTTGCCCCCATCGGTTATATATTTTCCAGTCCATTTTGGCGATACCATACCCCAACACTTTCACCACGCCATTGGCTCCAAATTTATTGGGTGTAAATGCATTGGGTACATCTAAAAATGGTAATACAATTACGGCAATATCCAGACAAAAAGTATCCGTACATCCAGCTGCATTGATAGCAACCAAACAGGTCTTGTAAGTTCCAGTGGCATTAAATAAATGAGTTGGATTTTCCAATGTTGAAGTTTGACCATCTCCAAAATCCCATAAATAGTTAGTAGCCCCGGTAGAAAAATTATTAAACTCTACAGCCTTATTTGGCTTGGTAGGATTGGGAGAGAAATTAAAACCAGCCACGGGGATATCGTACACTCCAATTGATAAACTATACTTATCCGAACGATTACAAGTAGACAGGTCCGTAGCCGTTAGTGTTATAGTATAGGTGCCAATAGCGGTATATAAATGGGTAGGATTTACATTGGTGGAACTGGTGCCATCACCAAAATCCCAAAGAAAATCAATGCCTCCCAGTGAAGTGTTTGAAAACTGGGCAAGGTATGGAACACAACCTTTACTAGGAGTTTCGAAACGTGCCCTTACTGAATCGGCCAAACGCACTATATGAGAAATGGATGTTGGTGCATTGCAAAAATTCACATCATCGGTCATTAATTTTACATTATACGTTCCGGCAGCGGCATAGGTATGAAGGATGTTTGAAATTCCTGCCCGCTGGGTCGGGGTATTATCCCCAAAATCCCATAAAAAAGTATTGTTGGTATAGGAGGGTATAGCAGCGGTGGTGGTATTTTGAAACAGAAAGGTTAGGCTTTGGCAACCCCCATTTTTGGAGGCAATAAAATCAGGTTTGATTAAATTATTACCCACCCTCACCTTGGTAAATGCAGTATCTGAAATATTACAAGTGGCCGAATCAATTGCTATCACGGTGAGCTGAAAGGTACCCACTGTATTGTATACATGCGAAGTAGAATTATTTGGTGCATAGGTGGTGTCTTTTTTAGGATTGGTAGCATCCCCATAATCCCATATATACATTTTACCTTTTGCCAACGTATCGGTCAATTTTACCGTCATTGGAACACAACCAACGGTATCAATTACTCCATTAATAGTAGTTTTAATACTCGCGCCCACTCCACCAAAATCCATTTCAATTTTAACGACCGCCTCATTGCAGTTATCAGATCCATTTCTGGTAGCCCATACGCCTGCAGTAGTAGGAAATACAACCTTTGGATCGCTTCGCCCGCCGCAATTGGCACAAATTGCTTGATAAATAATTCCATTGGCATCAAATCGGCTGGTTCCTCCATCTACATGGTCATCGAAGCCTCCTTTTTGTCCATAAAAACTTCCGAATAACTGACTGTTCGCATTTTTTTCCAGAATGAAAAAATAGAAATCATTTCCATCGGTAAGCTTGGGCGCAATAGCATCATTGGTGATCGGCAACCCTGTTGTTCCAGCATTGGGATACCCTCTGTCGTGATTGAATTTACCTCCCCATCCAGAAACATATACATTCTGGCACCGGTCTACCAAAAAAGCGGTAATAGATAAATTGGGTATCGGCGAGTTAGTACCAAATACAGTAGAATAAACATACGCTGACAAATCAGGCTGTAACTTACTTATAAACTGTTTCCCACCAGAATTACTAAACGCTGCATTGAGCACAGGCCAATTTCCTGAAGTGGCACCCGTAACATAGGGATAGCCAAACTTATCAAACTGAATGCCATACACTAAGTCGTTTCCACTGGTCCCCAAAAAGGTAGTTTTAATAATCGAAGACCCATCCGGCTTTATCTGGGTAACAAATCCATCAACTTCACCACCCTGAAAAGCAGCATTGATAACACCCGATTTATCACCAGGTAAACCAGTACTACTGGTTCCTCCTGCAACATATACATTTCCGGTAAGTGGATTGATCGATAAAACAAAACAAGCATCGCTGCCATTGCCCCCAAAATAAGTACTGAATATTTTTGCAGAGAGATTGGAATTAAATTGTAGGATTACCCCGTCTTGCTTTCCACCCCCAAATACCGGCTGTATGCCAGATCCTGCTATAGGAAAATTGGCAGATTGGGTACAAGAAGCAACATAAATATTGTTATTCTTATCCAAAATCACTTCACTTCTCGCATCATCCCCATAATTCCTTCGGGTGGTTTCTGCTCCATCGGGTGAATCAAATTTCTTTCTGATATTTACGCCATCATCTGCAGACCCGCCAATAACAACAGAGCCCAACAATAAATTACCGGCAGCATTTAATTTTGTAACAACAATATCATAGCCTCCGCCAGGGCCAATTAGGGGAACTAATTTAGGGAAATCACGAGAGCTAGACCTAC
>CANIMM010000012.1 GCA_947468255.1 Chitinophagaceae bacterium
CTTTGGGAAGACCACCATGGTGATCCCATCCTTGATGGTATAGCTGTACAAATTTTACATCTTTTTCCAATAACTTTCTTGCGAGAATACAATTGGCTGCATACGAACCTGGGTCACGGCTATCAGGGCCATAGAGGTCAAAAACTTCATCTGTTTCATCAGCGGTAGACATTACCTCAGGTATAGAAGTCTGCATGCGAAAGGCCATTTCATATTGTGCAATTCTAGCTTGCACTTCAGGATCACCGTAGGCGTCATTTTGTAGTGTACTTAATTTTGATAAATAGGCTAGCATTTCTTTTCTATCTGCACCATCGTACCCTTCAGGATTATCCAAATATAATACGGGGTCTTTTCCGGACCTGAACTGCACCCCCTGATGCTCGGAGGGCAAAAATCCATTGCCCCACAATCTTGAATACAAGGGTTGATCCTTGCTGGCATTTTTTGAAACCAATACAATAAATGCAGGTAGATTTTTATTATCCGATCCTAGTCCATAGCTTACCCAAGATCCTATAGAAGCTCTTCCTGGTAATTGATTACCTGTTTGAAAAAAGGTAATGGCAGGGTCATGATTGATTGCTTCTGAATGGATGGACTTAATGATACACAGATCATCCACCACTTCAGCTGTATGCGGAAGCATTTCGCTTATCCAGGTCTGCGATTGTCCGTGTTGATTAAATTTATAAATGGATGGTACAATTGGCAGGATACTTTGACTTGCACTCATGCTCGTTAGTCGCTGCCCTTGCCTTACAGAATCAGGAAGTGGCTGGCCAAACATGTTGACTAATTTTGGTTTATAATCAAATGTTTCAAATTGAGAAGGGCCACCGCTCATAAATAAATAGACTACTCTTTTTGCTTTAGGGGCAAAGTGTGGAATAGCACGAAGAATTTCTTCTTCAAGTGATTCGGAAGAGCCTTCAGCAGCCATTGCGCCTGCTGCTTTACCCAATACCGTTTTTCCTATTAAGGAGCCGAGGGCTATAGCACCAATTCCCAAAGATGTTTTTGTGAGAAAATTGCGCCTATCCCATCCCTTGTTCATTTGATCGAATTCGGGCGTATGCAACTTGAATGGTTCTTTGTGATGATCGCTCATAATTTATCTTTTTGTTAGGGTAGCATCAGAGTTTAAAATAACACTGGCCACCACTGCATTGGCCGCTATCAAAGCGGGTTCAATATTTTGATTCACTATGTACTGTCCTGCAGTTAACCAGCCTTTGGTCTTTTTAGTATCTGCCCTGAATTTTTTTAATTCGCTTGATTGTATGGATTCCAACAATGTCAGTTCAACTTTACTAGGAGTAAGCCCGGTAAGTTTTCTGTAAATTTGTGTAATTACTTTTCTCTCATCTGTTGCAGTAGCAATTTGCTGACCCATTATTTTTTCTGCTTCTACAAATGTTGGATCATTCAGTGTTACCAATGCTTGTAGAGGAGTATTGGTTCTTTGTCTTCGGGCTACACAATAACTCCGAGAGGTAGCGTCAAAAGTAGATAGAGTAGGGTTAGGAACAGAACGCTTGGTGATCACATATAAACTTCGCCTGTAAACTGCATCACCCGAATCTGCTTTATAGGTAGTGTTATTAATTTCCCAAAGCCCATCCGGCTGGTAAGGCTTAACACTTTTTCCCCCTATTTTATTGTTCAGCAATCCACTTGCCATTAAAGCATTGTCACGAATCATTTCTGCTGTCAAGCGAATGGAGGGGCCATGCGATAACAATCTGTTTTCTGGATCTTTTAGTTGAATGGATGCGATTGCTTTTGAATCCTGTTGATAGGTAGCTGACATCACCATCAGCTTGCATATTTTTTTTGAATTCCAGCCCGATTCTCTGAAAGTAACAGCCAGCCAATCCAATAATGCTGGGTGACTGGGTAGCTCACCTTGGTTGCCAAAATCTTCCGCAGTTTTAACAAGACCAGTTCCGAAAAAATTTTGCCAATAACGGTTTACCGCCACCCTAGCCGTTAGCGGATGGTTGGGATCCGTAAGCCATTGGGCAAGCCCATACCGATTCTTAGGCAGGTTTTTTGAAAATGGAAGTATGGATGGGGGAGTATTAGGAAAAACCTCTTCTCCGAAATTGTCATAATTACCTCTAACAAGAATAAATGTTTTCCGGGGTTTGGGTGCATCCTGCATTACCATTACTTCCTTTATCTGTTCTGTAGAATCTGCCAGTGTTGTTCGAATTTGTTGCAATTTTTTTTGCTCTGCAAGAACGCCTGCATCAATAGCAGATAAATAATAATTTCGCAAAGCACTGGCTTCATTGTCCAAAAGCTGATCGGGTTGTTTGCTTGCAATGGAAGCCCAGTTAGCCTGACCTGCAATAATTTTTATTTCATAATCCGTTAATGTCCGGTTATATACTAGAATGTCATCTACTTTTCCTCCTTTAAATCCAAGTCCTCTATCCCATGCTCCAATTTGAAGTGCGGGTTGATTTTTCGAATGCATTAAAATATCTTTCGTCAACTGATCCATTGTTGTTTCCAGTTCAAGTTCAATTCCATTTTGAAATAATTTCAAACCACTTGCTTTGGAGGAGCCATCATAGGTCATCGTTAGTTGAATCCATTGGTTGCGCAAAACTGGCTGCTGCGTAATTCTCGAAATCATATTGGAGGGGGCTGCATGTGACATATTTACGGTGAACCGATTGTCTTTAAGATACAAATGGTAGCCACGGTAATTATACAAGCGCTCTGAAATACATTTGTGAAAGATGACACCTTCTTTAAAATCAGCAGGAATAAGCAAACTGATGGCAATACTAAATGGGTCCGATTTGCTAAAAATACCCGCTGGGTTAAGATCAAACCATTGATCTCCATTTAATACAAGTGCTTTACCATTGTCCCTTTTTTCAAGTACCGCTTTATCAGCCGTTGAACTGGAAAGTTCTTTTTTCATTGCGCCAGACGCTTTACCACTAATTCCATTTTTTAAAGAGCCATTGTTAAAATTGTACTGGGCCTGAAGACCATCTTTTGGTATCAATTCCTTTTCTAACTGTTTGTATTTTTTGGATTGCAACCAATTTTGAAAACCTGCTGTAGAATTTTTTTTGGTTTGAATCAGTTTTCTTTCTTGGCTGCTAACATCATTTTGAATAAACCGAAGCATGTTTTCTTTTTCCTGAGAGGGAAGTAATATTGTGGGTGAAGGCATTGCATCATCCCATGAAATTTGTCCTGCTTCTTTTACTTTATTGAAGAAGCTAAACATTTCGTAATAATTTTTTTGTGAAATTGGGTCATATTTATGATCGTGGCATCTTGCACATCCAATAGGAAGTCCCATGATGGCAACTCCTGCAGTGTTGGTTCGATCAATAACATATTCCGTTTGAAACTCTTCATCAATAATTCCCCCTTCCATATTTTGCTGATGCAATCTGTTGAAGGCAGTAGCAATCAGCATTTCTTTATTTGGATTGGGCATCAGGTCACCGGCGAGTTGCCACTGAATGAATTGATTGTAGGGTAAGTTTTTATTGAAAGCTCCAATTACCCAATCGCGGTAGGGCGACATATCCCTTATTCTGTCAACAGTATATCCGTGAGAATCGGCAAAACGTGCTAGGTCTAGCCAATCTACTGCCATCTTTTCACCATAGTGGGGCGACTGCAACAATCGATCTACTTGCTTTTCGTAAGCATTGGCAGAATTGTCTTTGATAAATGCGTCTATTTCTTCGATTGTAGGGGGAAGTCCAGTTAGATCTAGTGTAACACGTCTTAATAATAATTCTTTTGCAGCTTGTTTAGAAGGCTGTAATTTCTCTAACTCCAGCGTTTGTCCTATAAAATTGTCTATGGGATTAATTGCCCAATTCTTGAATCCAATTTCGGGTATATCCGCTTTTTCGGGTTTAACAAAAGCCCAATGCGGTTTATAATCTGCTCCTTGTCGAATCCATTTAATTAGAATGGCTTTTTCTTTGGGTGAAAGTATAAGGTGCGATTTATGAGAAGGCATTCTATATGCTGGATCTTCGGAAATGATCCGGTGAAATAATTCACTTCCATTTAAATTGCCCGGGTTAATAGCCACTTTGCCCGGACTTTCTGGAAGCTCGGCATATGCAAAGGATTGAATATCTAAGCGGAGACCGGCTTTTTGCTTGGCTTTATCAGGGCCATGGCAGGAAAAACATTTATCTGACAGCACAGGTTTTACATGAAGATTGTAATCCATCTTCTCTGGAAGTTGGTCATATGCAGCTGCTACCTCTTTGGGTAATTCAGGCTCACATGACACCAATTGCATTACTGTAATCAGTAGTATTATAAAAAGGAAATTTTGATTTAACCGTTTCATTGAAAATGATTTTTTAAAAACACAGGTCCTCTCAAGTCATTTTACATCCCCACTATGGCATTTATATGTTCAGAGAATATAATTGTATACAGTTTATTTTAACAGTTTTTTTTATGATTTCCACTATACAGTCCTCTATAAAAGTAGACAGTTTTTAATAATTATCCTGATGTTAAATTCGCAAATGGTAATGTTTTTGTTTCAATCAATTAGCGGCCTATTTCACTGAAAGCATTGATAGCGTTGCAATGGGTAAGGCAGAGTCAACCAATAGGTACCCCTGGTTCCCTCTTCTACCTCCGATGTATTTAAATCGCTATTTTTCAACCAGATTTTCATCAATCTGGTAAGCTGCTAATTCACTTAAAAGCGGTGTTTCCTTTGATCCCTCAATCATTATCTCTATCAGTTGTGCTGTAACAGAAGGGAAACTAAGGATACGATTTCTTCCAATGGTAGTGCCTTTGATTTCTTTTAATATGTTGCCCTTTGCATCTTTCAATCGGATGCTGAAATTGTAAATCCGCTGTCCCTGCTCAATCGGCTCACTCAATTGAATCGCATTGATCGTTGTGGAGCTGCCTAGTTGAATGGTAATTGCAGCAGTAGGGCCAGTTGATAATGTTTCAAAACTACTTTGTTTTTTATCTGTAAGCTGAATAGTTGACTTTCCTGAAATATTATTTTTTATAATGGCGCCTTTTTTTAATAAAAGGTTGGTGCTAAAATTACGCTCCTTCAATTTTTTAAAACCTACTAATGCTGCCGAATCATTGGCATTGATATGACCCGTGCGGTCTGGGGGTATATTTAATAATAAATTAGCACCACGTCCTACAGATTTCAGGTATAGGTCAAACAGATAGGCAGGGGTTTTTACTTTATTGTCTTCCTCTTTGTGATAAAACCAACCTGGACGAATGCTTACATCGCATTCGGCAGGTATCCATTTTTCGCCAAACATATTTCCTCTGTTGAGGGTGTCGGTAGAAGGACCAGCTGCGCCTGCTGAAAACCCAGTTACATTCAACAAATTCCAGTTGGTGGTACCTGCAAAACCATTTTCATTTCCCACCCAACGTATTTGAGGACCTACATCGCTAAACACTACTGTGTTAGGGGAAAGCTTTTTGATAGTATTTCTAAACAATTCCCAATCGTACACTTGTTTCTTTCCGTTAGGGCCTTCACCATTGGCGCCATCCCACCAAAATTCCCAAATTGGGCCATAGTTGGCAAAAATTTCTGTCATCATATTTACAAATACTTGGTTGTATTCTGGCGTTCCGTATTTAGGATGGTTACGATCCCACGGTGATAGGTATACGCCAAACTTCAATCCAAATTCTTTACAAGCCAGCGACAATTCTTTTACCACATCGCCTTTTCCATTCTTCCATTTACTCTCTCTTACCGTGTGGGTGGAATATTTGCTAGGCCATAAGCAAAATCCATCATGGTGTTTTGCAGTGATGATAATACCCTTTGCTCCAGCGGCTTTGGCAAGCTTAGCCCATTGCCTGCAATCCAATTGAGTAGGATTGAAAATATCTTCGGGTTCATCTCCATGCCCCCATTCCTTATCTGTAAATGTATTGGGTCCAAAATGAGTAAACCAATAGTATTCCATATCGTGCCAAGCCAGTTGTGGTTTGGAAGGTATTGGGTAAACGGCAGGCATTTTTTGCCCCTGCACAGAGAAGACATTTGCTATCAGTAAAACACAAAATAATTGTTTCATATATTATTTGATTTTAAAAAACTACCATCGGGTAGGAATGTTTTTAATAATGGGTGCTATAATTTTCTAATTTTAATATTTTTAAACCAAACTCCACCTCCATGATCCTGTAAACAGATGTAGCCTTTTTTTGCTATTCCATAGTCTGGAGCAATCTTCCACTTTCCAGTAGCCTTTCGGTTTTCCCAGTCAGGAGTAAAAGCTTCAAAATCTACTACTTTAACATTGTTTAACCAATATTCTCGGTGAGCACCTTTCACAATAATTCTTGAGGTGTTGTATTGGCCAACGGGATGGGTTGGCCTGGAACTAGCTAGATACATGGCGTAATCCGCACCCGTCTTTTGCCACTCTTCTAATTTTTGCGGAAAGCCAATATCATCTATTATCTGATATTCCGGTCCACTGAGATAGGGCTTTTCATACTTTTCAGTAACATGGTACAAGATTCCACTGTTTGATTCAGGGGCAATTTTCCAATCAACAGATAATTCGAAATTATCGTATTGCTCAGTCGTGATAATATCCGCCCGAAGTTTATTTTTCTCATTATTGCTATTTTTGCAATAGAGCTCTCCATTATTGATTCCCCAGCATTCGGTAGCAATATTTTGGTACATTCGCCAGCCATTCAGCGTTTTGCCATCAAACAATAATTTCCATCCTGATTTTTTTTCTGATTGTGTTAATACATTGTCTTTTGGTTGATAAAAGGACACCATACCCAAGCAGCTTGTTATGATGGCAATAGCAATCAATACTTTTTTCTTCATTGTTGTTGATTTAAAATTTACATTATTTTTTACTTTCTTATCATCGGTGCTTTTAATTCTGAAGTGTCTCCTTCTAGCAAGGGCATTGTGTAACCGCCGGAATCAATAACAGCTTTTGGAAATATTTTTTTAAGTTCGCTCCAATCATTTCCTGTTATGAAAGTTTGGTACAAATAGATTTGTCCGAGTTTATTCAAACCTTTCAATTGTGCAATACCTTTTGCAGTAACCTTGGTTCCTACAAGGTTGATATACTGAAGGGATACAAGTTTTTGTAGTGCAAGTATTCCTTTATCTGTGATGGCAGTCCTTTCCAGCGACAAACGGGTGAGGGATGAAAGGCTGGCAATTATTTCCATCTGCTGGTCGGAGATTTTTGAATTACCCAGTTTTAGCCAGAGCAGCTGCTTGCGTAATGGCGCCAATAACTGCAAATCCTTATCCGTCATCGCCTCAATAGCCACATAATTTACCGACAGGTAATTGCTGTTTTGTGCAACAGGAGATACTGCGATGCCTCTTGCCTTTAATTGTTGTATGGCTTTTGCATCGGCTTTTTCCACTGATTGATCTGGTATATCAGATAGTTTTGCCATTTCCCTTATTTCGGCAGACTGAAGCGAAAGTAAAACTGGTTTTATCTTTTCAGATTGAGGAAGGATTTTCACCTTTTTATTAAAATCAGCACCGGTACTAATCCACCAATACAATAGGTCCATCTCATGTTTACTCAGCTGAGGTTTTTCTATTGGGGGCATATGATCTTTGTTTTCTTTTGACAAAATGATTCTTTTTATCAAATCGCTTTCATCTGCTTTTCCTGCCGAAATAATTGGCCCGTTTTTTCCGCCTTTCAATATGAAATTTGGAAGATCCAGTCTCAATTTCCCCTTCTGTTTGTTAGGCCCATGACATCCATAGCATTTTGAAGTAAAAATAGGCTGAATTACATCTGTATAAGCTACTGCCTCTTGTACATTGTTAATCGGCTTTCTTACGGCATTATCCATAACTAGATCATCGGATGAAAAAAAGTTGCTAAGATAATCGGAGCCATGGGTGATGGAGCCTCCTAAATGGCCAGTAATGACTATCAGCACTGTCATTACTAATATCACCCATTTGGTATGCTCGTGTTGCCGCTTATTTAAAATAAATGCAACAATGGAAATGACTGCCACCGCTATTCCGAACCATTGGTGGCTGCTGATGAGGGAGGCGTCGTAATCATCTGTTTTTGACAATAAAAATCCGGTAACTGCGGAAGCAATTGCACTAAGCATTCCCCAAAACAAACTGATATGAATGGCGGGCTGCAAAGAAGCCGACTTTTGTTTAAGCGAAATCAATTGAAAGATGGCAGCAAGCAGTAACATTCCTATTGGTAAATGCACCAAAACAGGATGAAACTTTCCAATTAACTCAGTGAGCGTAAACAATACAATTGCAGTAATCATTTTTTGTAAATAATGTAAAATCAGGAATATCTTTTTCTTAATAAATTCATCATGTGCACATTAATGGCCCATTGATCTGCTAGCGGCTGACGAGTATACGCCATGGTAGGCATATAATCTGGCGGACCAAATTCTGTAAGAAATACCATTCGTTCTCCATTTTTCTTTTTGCGTGCTACTATTTTATCCCACCATTCAAAATGCTGCTTTACCACCTGCTCCCATTCCGGAGCACGGGGATCATTGACTTGCGGGCCTTCTGGATGACCGATTCTGGCGTGGATTAAATCAGCCCTTTCTAAGGCCATCTGAACCGTTGCTTGCTGATCGGCTAATAAACTTTCGTGCACGTTGCACCAATGCGATATATCTAGGTTCAATCTTAATTCGGGAATTTTTTCTATAAATTGTTTGGTCACATGTGCCGCAAATAACATTCTGCTCCGATGGGTTTCGTGCACAATGGAGATGCCGGTTTCTTTTGCCAGCGCATTGGTATGTTCAATAAATTTTTTGTTTTGTTCAAAACTAAAATAGTCTCTTCCAGAATGATTGTTAATATACAGTGGCCGTTGCACTGTTTGTTTAGCAGCAGCATCAATCATTTTTTTATAAAATTCCAGGTGTTCCTGAGGATCTTCTTGCGAGCCTCCACATAAGAAACCGATTTCTAGTCCATACTTTTTCAATGCGGCAAACAGTTCATTCTGGGCTTTTTTATTGTCAGTAGGCCACCATAATTCTACCCCATCGTAGCCCTCCTTTTTTACTTTGGCGCAAAATTCGTCCATTGATCCTTCAAAGCCCCAATTGGTAGCCATTATGGTTAGTTGGTAATTCTTATGCATGGGAAATACAGGTTTTTTAGATAGTGAAAAGGAATCCAGCGACGACAAACACAAAGCTGCCGATACGGTTGCAGTGTTTTTGATGAATTTCCTTCGATCTTGTTTCATGGGAAGCGTTTTTTTGGTAAGAAAGGTGTTAAGTGATGATATCCGTTATTACCTTTCCGCTAATGTCGGTAAGTCTAAATGGCCTTCCTTGAGATTCAAAGGTGAATTTTTCATGGTCAAAACCAAGCTGGTTTAAAATGGTGGCCTGTATATCGAAGGCTTCCGTTTTTCCGCTAACAATATTATATCCAATCTCATCCGATTCGCCATAGGTAGTACCTCCTTTGATGCCTCCTCCTGCCATCCACATACTGAATGCAGCTCCATGGTGGTCTCTTCCCTTGAAAGGCATTATTTTACCTTCCCTATTTTCCAGCATGGGGGTTCTTCCAAATTCGGATCCCCAAATTACAAGTGTTTCATCCAAGAGTCCTCTTTGTTTAAGATCAAGCAGTAATGCGGTGATCGGCTTATCCACTTTACGACATTTATTTACCAATCCAATGTCTACTGCATTGCCTGCAGAGTCACCATGAGCATCCCATCCCCAATCAAACAACTGTACAAAGCGAACCCCTTTTTCCACTAGCTTTCTTGCCAACAAAACATTATTGGCGAAGCAGGCCTCTCCAGGTTTGGTTCCATACATATCATGAATATATTGCGGTTCGTCGTTAATATTCATTACCTCGGGTACGGATATTTGCATCTTATAAGCCATCTCATATTGAGCAATGCGGGATAGTATTTCAGGGTCATTGTATTCTTCATATTGTTCCTGATTGACTTTGTTGATGGCATCTATGGAAGCCTTTCTCAAATCACGATCCATTCCCTTTGGATCTTTTATAAACAATACAGGATCACCCACGCTTCTGCATTGTACGCCCTGGTATACACTTGGTAAAAATCCGCTTCCCCATACGCTCTTTCCAGCATCAGGATCATTTCCTCCTGATGTTAGTACTACAAACCCTGGCAGATTTTTATTTTCAGATCCCATACCATATGTTACCCATGAGCCAGTACTGGGCCTGCCTAATCTCGGCGAACCGGTATGCATTAATAATTGTGCGGGCGCATGGTTGAACTGGTCTGTGGTAACTGCATTGAGCATTGCAATATCATCGATTACTGTTGAAAGATGCGGTAAATTATCCGACAGCCATAATCCACTTTTTCCGTGTTGCCTGAAATTTGCCTGAGGGCCAAGCATTTTTGGAACGCCTTGAATGAATGCAAATTTTTTTCCTGCTAGTAGCGATTGCGGACAATCCTGTCCATCGAGTTTGGCTAATTCGGGCTTATAACTAAATAATTCTAGTTGAGAAGGAGCGCCGGCCATGTGTAAGTAAATAACCGACTTTGCTTTGCCCGGAAACATAGGTGGCTTGGATGCAAGCGGATTGGCAGCATCAAACAAGCTGTTGGAAGCGGTGGATGAATTGCCACCACAACTTCCCAATAGCGAACCTAATGCCAATGCACCAAAACCCATGGCTCCGTCTTTTAAAAAATGTCGGCGGGTATATTGCTGCAAAATGGCATGCTCCGCTTCCTTCAACAAACGCTGATTATGCGTATCTTTTTTCATAATTTAAAAATTTATTCACCTCCAATCCATTCATTATTTATTGAAATTCAGTTTTTTCAAGACAATTAATTTTTATTCAACCACTCATCCATATTAAACATCGCACTAGCCACCATGACTAAGGAAGCCGTTTGAGCATTGGGCGATTCGTCTGAAAGTCCTAGCAACTCGTTCGTGGCTTTAGGATCTTTTTTAAATTTATCAAATGAAGTGTTGTACAAATTCATCAGGGCTTTTAATCTGTTTTCAGAGATGGATTTATACATCATTGACTCGTATCCTTTTCCAATTTTTTTGCTGATATCTTTTTCCCCGAGTTCATTCATTCGGTGGGCAAAATGCCTCGCCATAATGATATAGGCTGAATCATTCAAGGTTGTCAATGCTTGCAACGGAGTGTTGGTTCGAATCCTTCTAGTAATGCAAACTTCTCGGGCAGCTCCGTCGAAAGTAAACATTGATGGGTAGGGTGCTGACCTTTTCCAAAAGGTATATACACCCCTTCTGAATTGATCATCCCCTTCACTTAGTTTCCAAGTGTCAGATGAATAAGGAGATCTCCAAACTCCATCAGGTTGATAGGGCATGACACTCTTGCCATACATCGTATTGCTTAATACATGACTTACACTCAATGCTTGGTCTCTGATTTGTTCGGCAGATAATCGTACACGTGGCCCCCTAGCATAGAATTTATTATTGGGATCTTTTTGTATTAATTCTTTGGTAACCTTGGATTCTTGTCGATAGGTAGCAGAAAGAACCATTTCTTTAAGAAGTTTTTTAATGCTCCAGTTATAATCATTTACAAATTGCCAAGCTAAATGGTCTAGCAAATCTTTGTGGGTGGGTGAAATCCCTTGTGTTCCCAAATCTTCCAGCGTTTCTGCAATGCCATATCCAAATAACTGTTCCCATAATCGGTTCACCATTGTTCTGGCCACCAACGGGTTTTTTTTATCGGTTAGCCACATCGCCATCCCGAGCCTGTTTTTTGGAGCATTGGCAGGCATCGGATTCATCACATGTGGCACATCGGGCGTAACTTCTTTACCCTTTACCATTCTATTTCCTCTTACAAATACAAATGAAGGTCTAAATAGCTCGGGGCTATTTTCAACCATCACCGGTGTGCCATCCGCAGAGGTGTTCAGCAATTCGTTGTATTGTTGTTGGGCCAATTCAAATCCAGGGTTGCCCTTGCCAGGAAACCGATCAGAAAATTTAAACCAGTCGAATGTTATTGCAGTTGCATCAGCAGATGTAGGGCTGATCGCCTTAAAAAATAAGTGATGCCTGCCAGCGATAGGAGCAATGTTGATGGCTTCAATTTTCCAACCTTTTGTATTGGATAGTGGAAGGGTAGCTAGTTTGGGGCCATTGATACTATCTAGCGTAATAGATAATTTCACCTTGTCATAATTACATCTATATCGAAAAATAAACTGTTCCTTATTATTCATAGGTACATTCTTCAACCTGCAAGAACCATTGTTGCGTAGGTTTGCTGCCGCAGCCACTAAGCCGTTAATAACCTCATCACACTGCAATGAGTTGATGGTGGGTTGCCAAGTCTTTAAAAATAAATAATATTCCTTCGCTTGATTTTCAGAAGTATACTTCTTTACCCAATCCATCACTTGCAATAGTTTTGAACTATCTGCGGAATTGAACTGCCGTAAAATGGGGTATTCCGACTCCGTATCTTCATCCCGGCTATTGTTAAAAAAAGCTAGGAATTTGTAATATTCATCGTGCTTAAATGGATCATAGGGATGACTGTGACATTGCACACAATTAAAGGTAGTGCCCATTAAAGCACTCCAGGTGGTATTCACCCTATCCAACACTGCTGCTGTCCTAAACTCTTCGTTGTCTGTTCCGCCCTCATCATTGGTCATAGTATTTCGGTGAAAGGAGGTAGCGATATATTTTGCATCATCTGGATTGGGCATTAAGTCTCCGGCAAGTTGCTCCATTAAAAAGTCATTGTACGGCTTGTCAGCATTAAAAGCATGAATGAGCCAATCACGGTATTTCCATATATTTCGCTTGCCATCTTTTTCATACCCTTTGGTATCAGCGTAGCGAGACAAATCTAGCCAAAGCGATGTCCATCGTTCGCCATAGGATGGTGAAGCGAGTAAATCATTTACTAGGTTTTCATAGGCCTTATCGGTATTGGTTTGTAGAAATTTATTGGCAATATTTTCTGGCGCTGGCATGCCAGTAAGGTCAAGGCTAACTCGCCTTAGCAGTATTGATTTTTCGGCCTCTTTTGAGGGAGCAAGTTTTTCCTCTTCTAATTTAGAATAGATAAATTGATCGATGTCATTTTTGATCCACGGGTCGCTTCGATCTGGTACTGGCGCTTCTTTTACAGGTACATACGCCCAGTGTTCACCCCATTTGGCTCCTTGTTTGATCCATTTTTGCAAAATATCTACTTCGGCTGCCGTAAGTGGGGCATGCTTATACGGCATTCTTTCATCAGGGTCGTTGGCGGTGATTCTTCTGATTAGTTCACTTTGTTCGGGATGACCAGGAACAATTGCGGGTTTTCCCGATTCAGTTTTCCCTAAAGCTTCCTCTTGGAAAAGCAAACTAAATCCTGCTTTTTGCTTCACTCCACCATGACAAGTAATACATTTTTTATTCAATATCGGCTTCACCTGAGTGTTAAAATCAATTTTGTCATTGGGCAGGGCCAATACGGTGAGTACAGCTGCAATGATAAGCAGGCTGATTACACCAATCATTTTTTTTGAAGGAAGTATGTTCATAGCAAAATCGTAATTTTAAAGGTACTCATTTTCATTGGCTTACTCAATTATTACCCAGTTATAACTTTCGGGTTCAATGGATATCGTAAGTTCAATTTCATAGTTTCTGTTTAGTTTAGTTAAAAACGGATTTGTATCCCTGATCTTAACCGTTGCAGCATTAGTGAGGCCGGTATAGTAAAGGGGTACATTAATAGTGCGGGTAATTTTTTGTTTTAATGGATTATACACCATTAGCAATCCCTTTTGCTTGAGAGAAGGGCTTACATGAAGCAATCCATCCCAATCCCTTCCGTCGGCCCGGCGCAATTGTATCATATCGGCATTTAGGATATTGCGGTATTTTTTATACCAGTGGATTGTTTTCTCCACGAGCAATCTGGTGGCTTCGGTATCATACAAACGGGGCCCGCGGAAACAAGCTTGCACACCTGCACCATAATATTGCATCATCAGTTGTTCGTAATCTTTAAGGTGTTCACTCAGTGGTTCCAGTACGGCCGTTTCGTCGCCCCCTTGATACTTGGTCAATGGCACAAATCCCCAACTCATTGCCCCTGTTTTTTCAATGGTGCCATCATGAATATTCTGCCGATTTAATATTTTCTGTTGATCCCTGGGTAAAGAGAAATTCACTTCCCGATAACCGATGCCAATTTTATTGGTTCCATCTAAAAAATACCAATCGGGTGCATTAATATAAACACCACTTTTATTCAGCCAATGGTACAATTCTTTTTGAATTTCCATCTGTCGCCATTGGGAGTCATCTAATCCTTTATGCCCGGGATGGGAGGAAGATGCACATACATCTCCAGGGTAGGGGCCATCATTTTCCCAAATATCAAAACCTGTTTGTGCAAAAAAATATTTGATTTTATCACGATATGCCAATCCCCATTTGCTGCCAAAGCAAGGGGCATTTCCAAAAAATGCGCCTCCAGGCTTTCCTGTTTTCGCATCCACCACATCATCTTCATCACTGATGCGCCGACTACTGAATAAAGAATATCCACCCAATAAAATATGTTTACTGTGCGCATAAGTCGCCAGTGTCTTCCATTGGGCAATATTAACCATGGAGCTATCTTCCATATTCAAATGGCTGCCAAAACTTAGAATAACGGCTTCATACCCCGTAGCAACACATTGATCGATAGCTGACCGAACTTCGTCATCATTTCTGCTGACCAAATGCATAAAAATAGGGTTTTGTGTGGTCCAGGGTGCTACCGTTCGGTACATTTTTTTAATCATCAAACCTCTTCTTTGCCGATCATAACTGTCCATTAAAAGTTCGTGTGTCCTAACGGATGTAAAAACCGCTCCGACTTGTAATTCAATACCCGGCGCTTTTTCCGGATATACTTCGAGTAGGCAGGGGGTTTGATAATTATAATTTACTTGAGAGGTATAAACGGAATCGGTTTTCCAATGAGTCGTTTGGTCACTAATGTCATACCTCATTGCATTGTTAAATGCATAGTTTGTTTCTACATAAATCCCATGCTGCTTTTTCATTTCTTCGGGAGTACCTACTACCGCACTTTCTTCTTCTACTAAGGCAAGCACCTCATTAATAACTCGATTCAGTTTAAAGATTTTATCAGTTTTATTTTCAATAGAAACCCATTTTACAATCAACGGAATACCATCATACAATTCATAGTTTACTTTTACCAACAATCCTTTTAAGGTGGATAAGGGTGATGCAAACTCAAGTACCAACTGCTTTCCCATTGCCGGGGCTTGGGGCATCATCCAGGTGGCAGGTTTCCAACGCAAGAAGGGTTGTATATCGGTAACATGGTGATTAACCAATACAAAATCTTCTTTACCCACTTTCATTTTATCCAACCACTCGGGCAGTAGATAAGCATTTTCTTTTTGACCTTGTAAGCCTCCAATATTATACTCCTTTCCATCCAACACAATCTTTGCTTCGGGCTTCACTGCACGAAGCAGCTGTTGCCCGTTGGTAAGATTGGTATAATCTGTACAAACTAAATTCGGAGCAATCCTAAATGCCCTTTTTACCAAGCCGTTGTCAAGGGTAATATTATCACCTTCTTCAATTACCTGTGCTTTTTGGATAATGGGAGTTACCAGCCAATCTGACTTTGTAGTTTTGTGATTGCTTAGCGCTGCAATGGGTGTTTTTTGTGACAGTGCTGTTGATATAATTCCTGCAAAAAAAAATGCAGCCAATAACACCCGATTGATATAGTAACTCATTGAATAAATATTTTAGGATATTTTTTAATTCCCCAATGTATAAGTTCGAATAGGAATTACTTGAACTTACAAAACAATATATTGGCAGGAGTTCATTCTTTTTCGTTCTCCAATTTCCAGCTAGCATTCAATTCATTTGCATCACCATTGCCAAAATAAATTCTGCCGAATGGCATTAAAAACAAATTTAACTAGTCTCCCTTATTTATGTTGATGATAAATTGGCAAATTATAGTGGTATTATTTCAATAATTTAGTTACAAAATGCGCTAATTTAAAAAACTGGTTAAATTTAATTATTGCTAGTTCCCAGTTAACTGGATTTTTTGCCTATTGCATAGCCTTTTACTGCGTAAAAAAGAATGTAAACATAAGCAGGTAGCATACAGATTAGAAATGACACCTGGTTGGATACAATTCCTTTATCCTTTAATGTTGTGTACAGCAAAGGCACCAAAGCCCCACCAGCAACTCCCATAATAAGTAGCGCAGCACCGGTTTTGGTGAATTTACCCAGTCCGCTGATGGCTAGTGGGAAAATGGCAGGCCACATCAATGCATTGGCCAAACCTAGTAATGCAATAAAACTGATGGCAGTATATCCTTCCGTTAAAAATACCGCTACACTAAAAATGATACCCAGTATTGCAGAAATTGCCAATGCATTTTGTTGTGATATATATTTAGGAATAGTAAAAATACCGATGATATATCCTACCAGCATAGATAATAGGGTAAAGGTGGTAAAGTATTTTGTTTCATCCAGCGGCATTCCCAGCTGTCTTCCATAAGCCCCGATGGCATCTCCGGCCATTACTTCTGCGCCCACATATAAAAACAGGCATAATACACCTAATACAAGATGAGGGAACTGAAATATATTGGTCTTTGCCAACTGGGTTTGATCAGCGCTATCTTCTGCATTCGTGTCTATTTCGGGTAGGGAAGAACGTTTGATTAGGATTGCCAATAAAATCAAAGCGATGGCTATAATGATATAAGGGGTGATCACCCTTGCGGCTAGTTCATTAAGCAAAGTTTCTTTGATTGCAGGGTCAGTGGCTTTGCCAATTTCAGCTTCAATTTTTCCGGCATTTTTTAGTACCATTGCACCTAATATCAAGGGGCTCAACATACCGGCTACTTTATTGCAAATGCCCATGATGCTAATTCGTTGTGCAGCACTTTCTATGGGACCAATAATGCTGATATATGGATTGCTGGCGGTTTGTAGCAACGCTAGTCCGGCACCTTGAATAAATAAACCGGTAAGAAATAGTCCAAAACTTCTTGCGTTGGCAGCTGGAATAAATATGAGCGAACCAACGGCCATTATTAACAAGCCCAATGCCATTCCATTTTTAAATCCAGTTTTGGAAATAATGATTGAAGAAGGAATTGCTAGAAAAAAATACGCCATATAAAAGGCGAAAGTGACAAAGAAAGCCTGGATGTCATTTTCGAGTTGGCAGGCTAATTTCAGGAAGGGGATCAAAGTTCCATTGAGCCAGGTTACAAATCCAAAAACGAAAAATAAAATACCGATGATTACAATGGCATTTTTGTTGGTATTGGTTTTATGCATTTTATAGTAGATTTAATATTAAATATACGGGATTATCTATTATTTAATCAAAACAACCTATTGCGCAAGCTTAATTTCAAATTTAGGGAAGCTAAACTTTCAGGGGGTAATATAAATTATCCTGTAACTTCGGATTCATAAATAGCTTAAGGGTTCGTATTTCGATTGTTTGTCTTGGGTAAACAGTCGAATGGTATTGAAGGTCCATTTATTTTAAAACTCCATCTCTCAATGCAAAGGGTATTCGCTTCCAATATAAAAAAATCAGCATATGAAGATTCTCTCGTTGGATTATCTTCTTTGCTCAATGGATTCGAAACGCAGCCAATTCATTTTACACCCTGGATAAAATTCCCCTACCGGCCGGAAGTTAGATTTGCCATTGCTCACAGCGACGACTATGTTTTTTTAAAATATTTTGTGGCAGAAAATGCTATCAGGACTGTCAATACCCAAGTGAATTCAGCTGTTTGGGAAGATAGTTGTGTAGAGTTTTTTATCGATTTTAATGATGGGAAAGGGTATTATAATTTTGAATTTAACTGTATTGGCACTCCGTTAGCAGGATTTGGGAAAACAAAGTTAGAGCGGGATTTATTACCGGAAGCATTGGTCGCCACCATTCAAACGGAAAGCTTTATCAGCAAAGTAAAAATGAAGGAGGCTATTTGTTGGGAGCTGTCGGTGGCAATTCCTTTGAATGTATTTTTTCACCAAAATTTTTCTACCTTGGCAGGAAGACAGGGCAGGGTAAACTTTTATAAATGTGGTGACAAATTGCCGGAGCCTCATTTTCTGGCTTGGTGCGATATTCAGTCAGCGGAACCTAATTTTCATTTGCCCGAATTTTTCGGTGAAATTCATTTTAAATAAAAATAGTAGTTGAGAAGTTGGTTCACCCGAAATGATTTATTGTGCTGAAGCGGTTGCTGCAACTTTTATGATCCACTCACCGTAATATATTAAATATGGTTAATGTGTAAGATTTAATTCTTAGGATTCTCTTACATAGCGGATGCGAATCCACCTTAAAATAATTTCTACAATCGGTTACGCGTTGGATTAAGTTCTAAAAACTGTATATTCGAATATTAAACATTATTGTTACTCATTCGCTTTCTATTGAAACCTTAAAAATTTTTATCAATCATGAACAGAAAAAGTTTTGTCAAAAATAGCGGCCTGGCAGCGGCCTCCATTGCGCTTTGGCCTGGCAGTAGTTTATCTGCACTGTCTGCAGATCAAAAAGTTAAAATAGCCATTATTGGTGTTGGAGGGCGTGGCCAAGGACATTTGGAATTGGTATTAAGAAGAGATGATGTAGAGGTAGTGGCCATTTGTGATATCGATGAGCAAATGCTTATTGATGCCAAGAAAAAGATTACCAAGAGTGGCAAGAAGATGCCCCAAATTTATACGGGTGATATGTATGCTTGGAAAAAATTGCTGGAAAAAGAAAAGTTGGATGGCGTAATTGTGGTAACTCCATGGGAGTGGCACAAACCAATGGTGATTGGCTCCATTGAAGCAGGTGTAAAATATGTGGCTACCGAAGTGGTGTTGGGAATTACTTTGCAAGACCATTGGGATGTAGTAAAGGCAGCAGAAAAATACCATGCACAGGTAATGATGCTTGAAAATGTTTGTTACCGCCGCGATGTAATGGCGGTGTTAAATATGGTTCGTCAGGGCATTTTCGGTGAAATCATTCATCTACAAGGTGGTTACCAGCATGATTTGCGGGAAGTGAAATTTACCAATGGAGCCGAGTTTGGCGAAAAGGGTTATTCCGAGGCCAAGTGGCGCACAGAGCACTCTGTTCACCGCAATGGCGACTTATATCCTACCCATGGGGTAGGACCGCTTGCCAATTATATCAATATTAATAGGGGGAATCGCTTCACTAGTTTGAATTCATTTTCTTCCAAGGCAAGAGGCTTGCATAATCAAATTGTTAAAAAGGGCGGTGTCAATCATCCCAATGCAAAAGTTGAATTTAAACTCGGCGATGTGGTTACCACGCAAATCAATTGTGCCAATGGAGAAACTGTTTTATTGCAACATGATACCGATTTACCGAGACCTTATTCGTTGGGTTTTCGTGTGCAGGGTACCAATGGGATATGGATGGATGTGAACAATGGAATCTATATCGAGGGCAAGGCTGCCAAACCTCACCAATGGGATTCCGCCACCGAGTGGCTCGATAAATATGATCATCCACTTTGGGTAAGATGGACCAAGGAATCGGAAGGGGCAGGACATGGCGGAATGGATTTTTTTGTGATCCATGCCTTTATTGAATCTATCAAGCGGCAAGTGCCTACGCCTCAGGATGTGTATGATGCAGCTGCCTGGAGTGCCATTACACCATTAAGTGAACAATCCATCTTATTGGGTAATGAAACAGTCGACTTCCCAGACTTCACTAGTGGTGATTGGATGTATCGTAAGCCTACATTTGCAATAACGGATGCTTTTTAATTTTTGAAGTTTAAAATGATAGAAGGATGAATATGTTGGAATCGGTATTGCCTTCTTTTGGTTTTCGTGAGGATGATTTGACCCTGGTTCCATTTGGCGAAGGATTGATCAATCATACATGGAAGGTTTCGGTAAGCGGAAATGAATACATTTTGCAACGGGTAAACGACAACGTATTTACTAAGCCACAAAATATAGCGTCCAATGTACGTTTGATTGCGGATTATTTTATCGCGAATTGGCCTAGCTATCATTTTGTTGCTCCCTTGGCTGCCATTAATGGAGAAGATCTTTTGTATATACCTTCTTCAGGGTATTATAGAATGTTTCCTTTTGTTGCCGGCTCACATGCAAAGCAGGTGGCACAAACACCAACTCAGGCATATGAGGCCGCGCTTCAATTTGGGAGATTTACCCGATTGCTTTGCGGGCTCGATATTTCAGGGCTTGATATTACCATTCCATCATTTCATAATTTAGGCCTTCGCTACGAACAATTTTTAACAGCCTTAGAAAATGGAAATAAAGATAGGATTGCGGCATCAACGGATTTAATTGAACAGGTAATCAATCACCAATCTATTGTAGCAGTTTACACAGCATTGCTTTCTGATCCCCAATTTAAATTGAGGGTTACCCATCACGATACTAAAATTAGCAATGTATTATTTGATGACCAGGATAAAGGCTTGTGTGTAATTGATCTCGATACAGTAATGCCGGGGTATTTTATCAGTGATGTGGGGGATATGCTTAGAACCTACTTATGCCCAGTAAGCGAAGAAGAAAAAGACTATAGCAAGATTGAAGTCAGAGCCGATTTTTATAAGGCCATCATCAATGGCTATAAGGAAGAAATGAAAAATGAATTGACCGAAAAGGAAAATAAATATTTTTTTTATGCCGGCAAGTTTATGATTTATATGCAAGCACTCAGATTCATAACCGATCATATCAATGATGATAAATATTATGGGGCCAAATATGAAGGTCAAAATTTGGTAAGAGCCACCAATCAAATGGTGCTATTACAGCGCTACCTAGAAAATGAAAAGGATTTAGGAAACTATGGACTAGAATAAATTGTTATTATCAAAATATACTTTACACTTGATTGCATTGCAAATTTTTCTACTACTCGAAATGGCAGCTTCATTTTGACAGTTCAAAAATTTTGATTTTTTAAATTATAACTATGAAACTCGGTTTGTTTTTGTGGGTAGTTTTGATATGTTACCAAATGAATTCAACTGCTCAAGCCTCCGACACCATTCGGGTTAGTAGTTTTGGTGTGCTGCCCAATAGTTTTGCTGATGCTGTTACTGGTGTTCAAAATGCGATTGCCCAGTGTAAGCAAAAAAAAACCTCCGTTCTGTATTTTGAAAAAGGACGATATGATTTCTGGCCTGATAGGGCAGTAAAGAAATCATATTTTGCTTCCAATACTTCCCGAGAAAATGATGTGGTTGATAAAATCAAGACCATCGGTTTGTTTTTTGAAAGTATGCAAAACCTTACCATTGAAGGTAATGGAGCTGTTTTTATTTTTCATGGAAAGATGACACCCTGGGCTTTTGTGCATTGTGAAAATCTACACCTTCAAAATTTGACGCTCGATTTTGAAAGGCCAAGCATGTCAGAAATGACCTTGGTGAAAGTAACTGCTTCCCAAGTTGTTGCTACCGTTCATGCAGACTCGAAATTTGCCATCATCGACAATCGGCTGGAATGGTACGGTGAAGGCTGGAAGATGCACCATTATCATGCCATAAAAGCCAATACTACAACAGGGGTAAATACCTATTCTTCTTGGTTGCCTTTTCTGAAAAGTAGGGCTGAATTAATTGCACCACAAACCGTTCAATTCACGGGTAACTTTTCGGGTTTAAAAGCAAAACCTGGGGAGGCACTTACCATCCGTGATCCTATCCGCGACCAGGTGGGAGGCTTTATCAATCTTTCCAAAAATATTTATTTTAAAAATCTGCATATTCAATATATGCATGGATTGGGTATACTGGCACAGTTTTCCGAAAATCTTTATTTCGACAGTTTAACGGTGGCGCCTGATCCCAAGCGTGGACGTGTTATATCTTGCTTCGCTGATGCCATGCATTTTTCTAGTTGTAAGGGGGACATAAAAATAGAGAACTCCTTATTCAAAGGCTTGCATGATGATCCAATTAATGTGCATGGAACGCATTTAAAAATAACGGGAATCATTTCTCCTAACCATTTGAAAGTACGCTTCATGCACCCCGAAACGTATGGCTTCGAAGCCTTTTTTGCAGGCGATTCAATTGCATTTGTGCATCCTCAAAGTTTGGAGGTATTTGGTGGGGGAGTTATCCAGTCTGCTAAACTAGTCGCCTCCACTGAAATGGAATTAGTGTTGGTTACTTCGTCTACTGATGGCATTGTAATGGGTGATTGTTTGGAAAATATTTCCTGGAATCCTTCAGTAACGGTTCGCAATTGCCGTTTTGAAAGTGTAAATACTAGAGGGCTGCTATTAACGACTCGAAAAAAAGTATTGATTGAATCCAATCATTTTTATCGTACCGGAATGCATGCCATCTTGATTGCAAATGACGCTTCCAACTGGTACGAGTCGGGCCCTGTTGAGGATGTGGTGATTCGTAATAATGTGTTTGAAGAATGTGCGTACAACTCAGCTCCCAAAAATTATGTAATTGCTATTGCTCCCGAAAATCACCAGCTGGTGAGCAATTATTATGTTCACCGAAATATTCGAATTGAGAACAATTTTTTTAAAGTGTATGAAGCGCCATTGCTTTCAGCAAGAAGTACTGCGGGGTTGATTTTTAGCCATAATACAATTGCCCCCTCTTATTTAATGAAGCCGGTTGGGGATAAGCCTGCCGTTCAATTAACGGCTTGCAAAGAGGTAACCATATTGAATAATCATTTCACAACGAAATGGCTGTCATTTTTGCAATTAGAAAAAATGAGTGTGCAACAGGTTATAACGGATTTGACCATTAAAAATAATTAAAGAGTAAGTTTTTAATTTAAACAAGTATGAAAAATTGGATTGTTTTAATTTTATTGATTTCTATTGTAAAAGGAATCGCTCAGCCTAGCATTGACTGGAAGATAGTAGCACCGGGTATTTGGAGTGCAAAAATAGGCAAACCCGACAAGTTTAATTTTTATACAGCCATAGCAACAAAGCCCCGGATTGCAGCTTTGCAATCAATGGAATCGGTAAATTTTCCGCTTCCAAAAAATGAAATAAAAGCTACTATTATTGATGGTAAAACCTATTTGCATTTCCCATTGGATAGTAGTGAGAAAATTTTCGGTTTGGGGTTAAACTTTAAAACAGTGGAGCAGCGCGGTCGCATCATGCGGCTGCATATGGATCATTATGGTGGGCAAGACAATGGTCGAAATCATGCACCGGTACCATTTTATGTTTCGTCGAATGGGTATGGTGTATTAATCAATGCTGCACGCTATATTGATGTATGGGTTGGCACTGCTGTTGAAAAAGATAGCAAGCATCCTCCAGTTGTTCGGGATAGAAATACGGATAAGCAATGGAGTGCTAGTCCTTATTCCGACAATATTGAAATATTAATACCAGCTGAAGGGGCAGAGGTGATTGTTTTTGGTGGACCAACTCCTTTGGATGCAGTACGCAGGTATAATTTATTTAATGGAGGGGGCTGTCTACCTCCCAAATGGGGATTGGGATTTTGGCATCGCACACCCACGCTTTATAGTGAAGTGGATGTGATGAATGAAGTGAAAGACTATGCAGCGCATCAGTTTCCATTGACAGTGATTGGACTAGAGCCAGGCTGGCAAAGTAAATCCTATCCTTGTACCTACGAGTGGGACAAGGGTAGATTTCCTCATCCTGAACAATTGATGGATAGTTTAAAAAATAGGGGCGTGTATGCCAACCTATGGATGAATCCTTTTATCTCGCCCAATGGGGAATTGTATAAACCAATCTTGCCTTATACTGCGTCTCATACCGTGTGGACAGGGGTAGTGCCAGATTACTCCATGCCCCAGGTACAAAAATTAGTAGCTCAACATTTTACCAAGTATTTGCTCAGTAAGGGAGTAAGCGGTTTTAAGATGGATGAGAATGATGGCTACGATAATTGGCTTTGGCCCGATGTAACCAGATTCCCTTCCGGTAATTCGGCTGAGCAAATGCGCCAGACTTATGCCCTGATGATGCAGCAATTGACAGCCAATCTTTACCGGCAAAAAAACACCAGAACCTATGGTTTGGTGAGAGCTTCCAATGCAGGGGGTTCCTCTTTTCCCTATGTGATTTACAATGATTATTACAGCCATCCTGACTTCATAACGGCAATGATTAATAGCTCTTTTATTGGCGTTTTATGGACTCCCGAAGTGCGAGGCTCTGCAACGGCTGAAGAGTGGTTAAGAAGAATGCAAACCGTATGTTTTTCACCCTTGGCAATGATTAATGCTTGGTCTGACGGAACCAAACCATGGTCATTTCCTGAAGTGGAAAAACAAGTGCAGTTCATTGCTAACCTTCGAATGCAATTGATTCCATACCTGTATACCAATTATGCTGATTATGCTTTTTACGGAACGCCACCTATTAAAGCAATGAATTTAGTACCAGGGTTCAATGTAAGTGCTACGATTACCAAAGGCCAACTTAGTTCGGTCGATAACCCCTATGCCAAAGCTTCTAAGCATGAAATGAAAGACCAGTTTATGGTGGGGGATGATCTTTTGGTTGCACCATTGTTTGCGGGTCAAACTACCCGAAAGGTGGTGTTGCCCCAAGGTAAATGGTATGATTTTTACACTGGAAAATTTGCAGGCGAAGGGGAAGTGTTAACCATTACACCCGGCTTGGATATTATACCTGTTTATGTCCGGGATGGAGGTATTATACCAATGACTGCACCCATTTTAAGAATTGGGAAAGAGAAATTGCCGGTTGAAATTAGGCACTACGGACAAAAAGAAAGTTCCTTTCAGTTGTACGATGACGATGGCGTAAGTTTTGATTATGAAAAAGGAAAATTCACCCGAATTAGTTTGTCAGCCAAAAAAGATAAGGCAGGCGTACTTCAAGGCAATGTTTCTATTCCTTCAGGTGCAACTGTTTGGTCATACAGTAATTATACTTGGCATTTTATGACCCAATAAAATTTAAAGAAGGGAAACTAAAAAAATAAAGTTAGCTTGAATAGGGAAGGAGGATAGTTATTTATTGAGTTTAAAATTATTTCAAACCAATAGCAGGATTCCATAATAATGAAACTATAAAGTCTTCGTTCAATTTAAATGCATTGCTTAAATTTTCAACCGAACTATTATGAATGAATATCTATCTAACAGGAAATCTATCCCATTTTTCCTGTTAACTTTATTGCTTAACCTGTTTGTTGTAAAAGCCTTTAGCCATTCGGTTTCGGATATTCCTAATACTAGCTTAACGGTACATCAGTGGGTTGAACAACATTTTTCAAAAGGAAAAATCCCTCCTTTTTCATTTTACTATGGAGGAAAAAAATCAGCCAGCTTTATCAAGCAATGGAAATTTTCCGCTACTGAATTTAAGCGCATCGACCCACAAACAGAAGAGGTTATTTACACTTATAAGGATCCCAAAACTGGATTGTCAGTAAAATGTAGGGTTACCTGTTTTAATGATTTTAATGCGGTAGAGTGGGTGTTGAATTTTATGAATACA
>CANIMM010000013.1 GCA_947468255.1 Chitinophagaceae bacterium
GGCAGAGTAAGTTACTTTATAGGTTGTGCTGGCTCAAACAGCCTTGATTTTTTAACGGCCGATGTTGACCATTTCAAGCACTTTTTATTCAAGGGCACAAAACACCTACTTTGACAAATCGCCTAAACAAACTTTTTGAGGGTCGACTAAGTAGTATGATTATTGCTTTATTAATTGCCTACCCTTGGATCTAGTAATGCATACAACTTGTTTGCTAATACATTAATGGCAATGAAAATGCAGGCACTAATCAAAACAGCACCCATTACCACGGGGTAATCTAATTTCCCCAATGCATCCACCGTGATTTTTCCGATGCCATTCCAGCCAAAAATATATTCAATAAAAAATGCGCCAGCCAGTAATTCTGCAAACCATCCGGTGATGGCAGTAACCACGGGGTTTAAGGCATTGGGGAGGGCATGAGATACAATTACTTTTATTTTCGGCAGCCCTTTTGCATAGGCTGTTCGTATATAATCTTGTTCTAGCACATCCAACATGGCGCTTCGGGTAAGTTGGGTAATGATTGCAAGTGGGCGCAATCCCAATGTGATAGCAGGAAGTATCCCATTTTGAAGGGTTAGGAATTTTTCACCTGTCACCTCATCAATATCAAACCAGCTGCCGGTTAAATGTAAGTTCGTATACGGATGAAGTACAACACCAAAAATATAAGCAATCAATATCGCCATAAAAAAAGAGGGAGCAGATATGCCAGCAATACTGGAGAACACTGCTGTAGTGTCGAGCCAGCTACCCTTTTTAACCGCTGCAATAATACCGAGTGAAATTCCAATACCACTTGCAAAAAGCATTGCGGCTATGGCTAACAGTAAGGTTCCTGGTAAGGCTTCCATCAAAACGGCAATTACATTTTTTTTGGTTTGATAGCTTTTACCCAAATAAGGGATTTTTAACCCTAGTTGAATATCATTGCCAATAAAAATCCCTTGTAAATTTTTCTTTTTAATTGCTTGCTTTTGGTGAATGCAAATTGGGGACAAATCATTTACATATAAAATAAATTGCTTCCATTTAGGCTGATCTAGATACAAATCTTTTCGAATATTTTCAAGCGTCTTTTTATCACCAGTTTGACCAACAATCATTCTTGCTGGATCTCCAAAACCCTGAAACAGGAGGAATACCAAACTCACCACCCCCATCAGAACGAGTAATGAATAAATTAATTTATGTAACAGTTGTATCAATTGAGTGCTACCGTATTTATTTTAAAGGATACCCAACTGCTGAATGATTGGGCAATGATTATTTGCCTACTTTGTCCAAATCAGCCCAACTATATTTTTCTTGCACCATGGGCCCATTCATAACATATAAAGTCGGGTTGGCCCTTGCGGCAGTTTTAATAGCGGTAGCATCACAGGTCATTATCGCAATGTTTAAATGGTGGTTGATATTGAATAAGGTATTTACCTTATCTCTATCCGATGTAATAATGTAAACGGGCCGATTCAATTGCCGGATCTTTTCATAAAAATCATTAAAATCGGTCCACCATTTATTGGTTCCACCCTGAAGATTTTGCAGAAAAAATAAATAGTACGTCCCCGATTGCCCAAGAATAGATTCCGTAAGATTTACACCAGCAGAATCAGCAAGGGTAAAATCACTAATAGCAGGAACATTGTTTTTACCCTTTGCAATCAATTTTTGAATTCTTTCAGAAAATGCCCAGCTACTATCTGGAAGATTAGTGGTAGGAAATTCTTTTTTAATCCCCCCCTTTTCATAGATAAATAGGTAATCATATTGATCTGGGATAGCTCCTGCAGGCATTTTACGCAATTCGAGTAAGTTATTTCCTTTCTTATAGGGAAGACAGTCTTTTAATGGCAAATGTTTTAAAACAAAACCTTGTAAAAAGGTAGCTAAAAAGAGTACCGCCAACAAAATGACTACAGCACTGGTGCCTTTGAAGAGGGCTAAAATATGTTTATTATATACGAGCAGAAAAACAATCAGCACGGTTAAGATGACATCTTTTACAAATGTTTGAATGGGGGTAAGTGGAATACAGTCACCAAAACAGCCGCAAGCCCTAATTTTACCGGTAAATAAAACAAAGCCGGTTAAAAAAGTAAAAAACAAAGTAAGTAAGAGCAAAAGAGTCAATACCGGCATTTTTTTCCATCCTATCAATAGCGCAACCCCCAATACAATTTCCAATACAATCATCAGGATGGAGAACCACAAAGACTGGGTATGCAAATAGTTCATGAGGCCTGGTAAATAACCATCGCTGGCCCATACTTCAAAAAACTCCTGCATTTTATAGCCTAACCCCAGTGGGTCAATGGCCTTTACTAGACCTGAAAATACAAAAAGACATCCCACCAGCAATCGGGAAATATGGACAGCTATCTTCATGATGATATTTTTTTAAATGAATACTATATTCAATGTAAACCATTTGTAACTAGCACATTCAATCAGGCACTATGAATCTTTTCTTCAATTAAAATCAATGCAAATACCGCATAATTCATAATGTCATAATAATTGGCATCAATCCCTTCACTGGCAAGCGTTTTGCCATCATTTTTTAAAATTTGTTTAATGCGAAGCAGTTTTGCCAATATAAGGTCAGCGAAACTTTCCTGGCTCATTTGTCTCCAGGCTTCCCCATAATCATGGTTTTTATCTTCCATTAATTTTTTTGCGATGGTTACCTGCTCATTATAAAAATTTTCAACTTGCGATAGCGGTAAATCTTCTGTCTCATCTGAGGCTAGTTGAAGTTGAATTAGGCCAATAATACTATAATTCAAAATGCCTTTGAATTCGCTGATAAGGTCATCCCCAATCTTTTGAGTACCTTTTTCTTGAATGGTACGAATTCGCTTCGCCTTTATGTAAATTTGGTCTACGATGGAGATCGTTCTGTAAACGCGCCAAGAGGTGCCATAATCGTTGGTTTTCTTTAAAAAAATATCCCGGCAGCTTTGAATCGCTGAATCGTATTGTTGATTGGTGTTCATTGTTTGCTGTAAGTGTATAATTTTGTAGTTGTCAAAAATACCATTTCTATCTGATGTGCACAATTAACTGTAAGGGAAAATTATTAACCTTTGATCAACCGTTGGTGATGGGGATTATCAATGCTACCCCGGATTCTTTTTATAGGGGTGATTTGACAACCGGTTTGGAGGCAATGGTTGAATTGGCAGGTGAAATGATGGTAGCAGGAGCAACGATACTAGATATCGGTGGCCAGAGTACCCGACCAGGCAGTAATCGCATTAGCGCTTCAGCCGAAATTGTAAGAGTAATTCCCCTAATGGATGCTATTCATTCCACTTATCCGGAGCTGGTTCTATCTATTGATACCTATCACAGTGAAGTTGCACTAGCTGCAGTAAAGGCAGGCGCTTCCATCGTAAATGACATCAGTGCTGGCTCCATGGATCCTGAAATGATTGATTGTGTGGCGTCGCTCAAAGTCCCGTATATCTGTATGCATATGAAAGGGACTCCGCAGAGCATGCAAACGAATCCTACTTATGAAGACCCGGTAAAAGAGCTGCTTGATTTTTTTATTGACAAAATCGATCAATGTGAAAAAGCTGGAATTTTAGATATCATTATTGATCCAGGATTTGGATTTGGAAAAACCACTGATCAGAACTTTAGCTTATTAAAGCAATTGTCTGTTTTTAAAATGTTGGATAAACCAATATTGGCTGGACTTTCCAGAAAAAGCATGGTATATAAAACCTTGGGCATTGATGCAGCGGATTCGCTCAACGGCAGTTCTGTTTTAAATACCATTGCACTGCTACAAGGTGCTTCCATTTTAAGAGTACATGATGTGAAGGAAGCAAAGCAAGTCGTATCCATTTTTACAGCATTTGACAAAGCATAGCAACCATAAATAGCTTGAAGATCCCTTTTCAAGTACTACAGTTGAGGCAATAAAAAAGCGTTCCGAATTTACGGAACGCTTTTTTTGAATAGTTATTTTTTAAATTATTTAGCTTGCGGAGCTCTTTGAGCACGTTGCATTGATTCCATTTGCATCTTTTTCTTTGCTTCTTCCTGATTAGATTGTGCAGCACTAATTACATCTACTACTTCAACATCAAAAGATAAATTTGCATTCGGTGGGATTTGCCCTCCAGCACCACGAGAACCGTAAGCAATAGAGGAAGGAATGTAAAGTCTCGCTTTACTGCCTTTTTTTAACATCGATAAACCATCGATCCAACCTTTGATAACACTACCTGGTGTTCCAGGGATAGCACCCATGTTAACTGGGAAAATCTCTTTGTGACCAAACGCTGAATCTGTATTAGAATCAAATGCCTTGTCGCCTCCTAAAGTTTTTCCAGTGTAATTCACTTTTACTACTTTAGAAGTATCTATCGCATCACCAGCACCTGGAGTAATGATTTCAACATAAGTTCCTTGTGGAGCTTTTACTGCCTTGATCTTATTTTTATCCAAATATTCAGTAATTAATTTATCGTCAATTTTTAGTTGATCAATTGCTTTCAATGAGTCTTTTGTTTTAGCCAATGCCATTTGCTTTTGGTAAGCAATATCTGCTAACTCCTTTGTTTCAAATACATTCACAATTTTATAGTGTGCTATGATAAATGCACCTTTTTTAATGAATGGTGGGGTATTACCACTTTTCATAATACTGTCGGTCGATTGCTTTACAATAATACTATCTCCTTTTCTTGACTCGCTGAATATTTTGAAATACACAGGTGGAATAGCAGTTGAATCCATGGTAACAATCTGGTTAGAGACGGTTCTTGAATCAAACAAAATGGTGTCTTTTCCTTGTCCACTATAAACTTGGTCAAATTGAATTTCAAAGAAATTGCCAGCTTTCAATAGTTTTCCTTTTTCATCGGAAATGATTTTGTATTGCAGGCCACCTTCTGCTTTTTTGAAAGGTTTACTACAACTTGCGAATAACAAAGATGTTACTGCTAATAAATAAAAAAAGTGTTTCATGGTTATGTGTTTAAAATTGATAATTGCTTAATTGATCTTTATTTTCGGCCATCGCGGCTTTAAACTTAGCTACCACCGCATCCAACGGTTCCTTACTTTGTCCTCCTGCTGCATTAAAATGCCCTCCCCCGCTAAAATATTTCCTTGCAAAGGTATTCACATCAAAGCCACCTTTACTCCTAAATGAACATTTTCTTTCTTCTCCCCTGTCAATGACGATCGCAGCGAGCTTGATGCCTTTAATGCTTAAGGGGTAATTTACCAAACCTTCCGTATCACCAGTTATGACATCAAACTTCACTAGATCCTGTTGGGGAATCGCTATCAATGCAGTGTTGTATTCATAAAATATTTCCATCCTATTCTGTAACACATGGCCTATAAAGCGAAACCTGTTTTCAAGATAGTTGTCAAATAACGCTTCGTGTACACGGCTATGTTGTAACCCCTTATCCTTTAAAGTAGCCACCATTCTATGTACAGATGCTGAGGTACTCGGAAATCTAAAAGAGCCGGTATCCGTCATAACACCAGCATAGAGACAATCCGCTACTGATTCATCAATATTGGCTTCGTTTCCAGAATCCATGATTAAGTCATACACCATCTCACAAGTAGAACTCTTTCGAGTATCACTAATTCCATAAGTAAACTTATCTATCTGTGGCTCCTGGTGATGATCAATCAAAATCCTTATTCCGCTTGCATTTGAAAGCCGTTCCTCCATTCTTTTGGTTCGACTAAGGGTATTGAAATCAAGACAAAAAATCCAATCCGCAGCATCAATTGCCGCATTGGCTTCTGCTGTTTGTCTTTCATAATCCAATACCAACTTTGTGCCCGGCATCCAGTCTAAAAAATCAGCCCAATTGGTGGGTGAAATTACGGTCACTTGATGTCCAAATTGCTTTAAAAAATGAAATAATCCCAGGGAAGAGCCCATGGCATCACCATCTGGCTTTTGATGGGTAGTAATCACCACCTTTTTTGGATCCTTTAATAAGGAAAATATATCATTTATTTTAAGCATAAAGCTGGCAAAAGTATGGAAAAAATGTCAGTTTGGATTTTGTAGGGGGAGATTTAAATGAATTTTCTATAAATGGGCGATTAATAATTTAAAAAATCGGCTATTTTAGGGAAAGTTGCTCAATGTGTAAAATATATCAAATAATACTTGAGCCTTGAATACGCAAAACACGGACCTTCCATTATTGTGAAATGTAAAATTGATTTAAACAAATTAGGACTTTCATAAAATAACCTATCAGCCATAAAACTTACTATCTTTGCGCCTCAAAATAATAAATATGAGCAATAGAACCTTTACAATGATTAAGCCCGATGCAACCAAAAAAGGGCATACCGGTGCAATTTTGGAAAAAATAAATGCAGCAGGTTATAGAATAGTAAGCTTAAAAATGCTTCACTTGTCTGCCGAAAAAGCAGGCGAATTTTACGCAGTACATCGGGAAAGGCCTTTTTATGGAGAACTAGTTGAATTTATGAGTAGTGGTCCTATTTCTGCAGCAATACTTGAAAAAGAGAATGCAGTAGAAGATTTCAGGATTTTAATTGGCGCTACCAATCCAGCTCAGGCTGCGGAAGGAACTATTCGTAAATTATTTGCTGCTTCTATTGGCGAAAACGCCATTCATGGAAGTGATAGTGATGCCAATGCTGCTATCGAAGGTGATTTTTTCTTCAGCAAACTGGAGCAATTTTAATAACCGATTTGAATATTTATAAAAAAGGCCGCTGATTTCTCAGCGGCCTTTTTCTTTCAGTGTCAAAGTTTAATGGGCAAAATCCATGGTATAATCGCCTTTAATTCTTTCAATGGATGGATTGAAATAGCCAAATTTTAGATTCGGAAATTCCTCCTGTATCAATTCCATCAGCTGTTTTATTCCCATGCATTCTCCGGTTTCGGTTACCCCTATTTTACCCAAGTACCAATCGGGATCAATATTAAAATTGCGCCATTGAATCATGCTCAAATCTGTTTCCTTAATCAAGGTTCTTAGCGCCTCATATTCTTCAATACTATCGGTCATACCTGGAAAAACAAAATAATTAAGACTGGTCCAGCCACCATAACTACGTACTATCTTCAAACTTTCTATTAAATCGGCAAATACATAATTATTGGGCCGGTAATAGGGAGTGTAAATGTTTTCCCTGGCCGAATTAAGACTTACCCGCATACTATTTAATCCTGCTTCACATAATTCTTTTACTGCATCGGGTTTGCTTCCATTGGTATTGATATTGATACTTCCTTTAGGTGTATGCTTTCTTATTTCGATGATACTATCACGAATGGTTTCCCACATCAGTAAAGGCTCTCCTTCACAACCTTGTCCAAAACTGATAATCGGAAAAGGAGCGGTTTGTAAATGGGGTACTGTAAACTCTGTAATCTCTTCAGGAGTAGGTCGAAAGTTAAGCCTGTCCTGGGTACTCACGATCGTCTCTTCCACTGGCTGAAAGCTAATGCACCCAATACAATTCGCATTACAAGCGGGTGATGAAGGAACAGGGCATTCCCAGCGGCCCAAGGCAAAATTTCTAGCGGCAGGACAATTGTAGGTCATGCAGCAATTTTCCATCAAATGCTTTACTAGTCGGTTATGGGGGTATGCTTCCAACAAATGGGAAGACCCGGTTACAATTTTAGCTTCGTCATACCCAATAGTTTCCTGACGGATATCCTGCTCAATACGCACTGCAGGAACATATAGTTTGCCATTTAACCAACCTGCAGCCGTATAGCAAAACAAGGGTAAAGTAGGTGCATTCACAGCAGTTTCATAAGCTGCCATGTATAAGCCAGTATGTGCAGGAGGGATAAATGCAGCAACAGCCCAGCCCTTTTCACAAAGGCGCATTTCGCCTGTCTGCACGTCAATACCGATGCCTCTCCTACCCGGTAATTCATATAAATTACCACCGTCGGGTAAATCAATCCACTCATCTAATGGAACAGCCAATGCATCCCAACCACTTCTGCCGGTAGCATATAAGGTGATATCCTCAAAAATATTTCCCTCGCCATCAGAATATAATATGAAGGGGCTTTGTTGTAATTGCATAAAAATATTGTCTGTTGATTACTTACCGCAATGTAATTTTCAAGTAATAAAGTAAATTATTGCAAATTTCGTCAATTTGTTGGAGTTACTCCATTTTTAAATTATTTACTCACAATACCTGCTTGTTAAGGGAGGGAGCAATCGCCCGTTGTAAGTAAACTGCTGCAAAATTCATTGAATTCAATTTCATTGAAGGGCGTA
This sequence comes from Chitinophagaceae bacterium, assembly GCA_947468255.1. Taxonomy (GTDB): domain Bacteria; phylum Bacteroidota; class Bacteroidia; order Chitinophagales; family Chitinophagaceae; genus Ferruginibacter. The sequence goes on from CANIMM010000013.1 coordinate 8,289, forward strand.
AAATTAACATCAACTAATAAATGTATCAATCGGTTGTTTTTAAAATCCAGGGTAAGCAATTCATCCTTTAAGATCACATTTGAAAATTCGTTCCAATCAAAGCTTTTGTTAAAAATGCCATTTTGCAATTCAATAAACTGCTGATTAATATGAATTCGGTGGGATGGATTGAAATAGCTAGACAACATGCCAAACAAAGCCAAACTCAACGAGATAATAAATGAATTGGTAGCCACCAAAAGAACGATGGAAGCAACAAGTAACAAAATGATTTTTTTGACACCCCATTTATCAAGCAATAGGTCAGTAAATAATGCCGAAAGCAATAAAAATATTGCAGCAAAAACATTTATCCAATAATTTGAGTTGCTTGTTATCACTAATGAAGTCAAAGCCGCCAAGGCCAGCAATGCTCTAATAAGCATGGCTGCAAGATTGGTTCTAGGTTCTCTAATTTGAAAGGTATACATGGATAGCTAATGCCTAGGATTGGTTAAAACTATTACGAACCCAACTTCGGGAAACTAATATTAAATGCCACTGGTGGCAGCATGTGCCTGATGAGAAGCAATTAGGGTATTACATAACTTAAATAAACATCTCGCTCCTACATTTTCATCCCATTCGTTTGTACTAACCCCTACTTCATTCAAATCAAACCCTACAATTTGTCGACCGCTTTCTAGTAGTTTTTTCAGCAGGTAAAAAATTTGATCTGTCTCAAATCCCCCCTGAACTGGTGTGCCAGTATGTGGGCATAATTTAGGATCTAGTCCATCAATATCAAAACTAATATAAACTTTTTGGGGCAGATGACTGATCATTTCAGTTACAATCAGTTGCCAATTTTGGCCTTCATACAAACGTTCCTTAATGTCTTTATCAAAATAGGTAACAATGCGTTGTTCACTTTTTTGAATATAATCCCATTCTTCTTCACAGAAATCACGAATACCAATCTGAACCAATTTTTTCAACTGAGGGATTTCCTCCAAAGAATTATACATGATGGAAGCATGTGAATAATTGAAATTTTCGTAGGCCTTTCTCAAATCACAATGGGCATCAATTTGTATTATTCCGAAATCTCCGTGTTTTTCTGCAATAGCTTTTAAAAACCCAAATGGGGTACTATGGTCGCCACCAAGTAATCCTACGAGTTTTCCGGCATCCAACAATTGCTTTGTTTGTTGAAATACCCATTCATTCATGAAAATACTACCTGCATTTACTTCCTTCAAGGTTTTGCACATGAATTTATTATCCTGCACATTTTCTCCTTCTGATATATAATTAATATACAATTCTGCCTCTTTGCGCAGATAATCGCTTTTTAATAAAACTTTTTTATCTACAGGACGCATAAAATAACCCTGCTTCCAGGCATCCTTTATTTCTGGATCGAAAAGGTCTACCTGCAAACTGGCTGTAAAAATATGTTCTGGAGCCCTTGCTGTGCCAGCATTATAGCTCACCGTAACCTCCCATGGAACAGGTACGATGATTAACAAGGCATCTTCCTCAACAAACGGTAAGCCGAATATGTTATTGTTTGGATTACCTACTGTATTAGGGTCAAAAAGAGAAAGATCAGTCATTACTGTTTGTTGTGTAAAAAGGTGAAGTCGAGCGCTATTATTTTAAAAACTTTGCAAAGATAAGCTACGAATCAATAAGCGACATGGTTTTACAGTAAAATCATACAAACAAAATTTTTACTGTCAACCAATGCAACAAAACCAATTGATTAAAATAAAATTATATCTATTTTAATCAATAATTCACTACAAAACAGCTATTTAAATCTATAATTAACAGTTACCTATAGGAATCCCCATATCTATTGGTAGGAATCTTTAAATTGAAAAATTAAAGCCTTTTTTTGACCTACCTTTGTAAAACAATAAATTGTTGATCGATGAAAAAAAGTCATATTGTTGTCCTAATTGGAATAGCCATTGCGATTGGAGCATTAATCATGTTATCGGTTGATTTCTCAACCTACGACACGATTCTTTCTGCTAAGCAAAAACAAGGCAAATTTGTACATTTAATAGCTAGGCTCGACAAGGCAGTTCCCTTGGAATACGACCCGGCAAAAAACCCCAATTACCTTTCTTTTAATATCATTGACAGTTTGGGTGGCAAGGCAAAAGTGGTTTATCTTAATACAAAGCCGCCTGAATTGGAACATAGTGAAAGAATCGTGCTCAAAGGCAAAATGCAAGGAGACATTTTTCAATGCAGCGACATCTTATTGAAATGCCCTAGTAAATACAAGGATGATAAAAAACAACTAGAGAAAACGATTGTGGCTACCAAATAAACAACTTACCCAATCATCGATTCAGTTAGCTTACACCTACCTTTGTTTCAAAATCAGTTGATTCCTATTTTTTAATAAAAAATTTAGCGGTTCATTCAAATCATTGGCCCCGTGAATAAAACCAAATAGAAATTATGCAATTTGAAGGAGAGCACCTTTGGATAGGTCAAGTCGGACATATTTTTGTATTATTAGCTTTTACAGCTTCATTACTTAGCACCATTGCCTTTTTTACAGCCGGCAGAACCCTTGATGCCGCCGATAAATTATCCTGGATAAGGTTTGCTAGAATCAGTTTCCTTACTCAATCTGTAGCGGTATTCATTGTTTTTTCATCCATATTCTACATTTGTTCACATCATTACCTTGAATACCTTTTTGGTTACAAGCATACTTCCAAAGAGTTGGAATTTAAATATTTATTCGCCTCCATTTGGGAAGACCAGAGCGGTAGTTTTTTACTATGGAGTATTTGGCACAGTGTAATTGGTATGATACTGATTCGCAAATCCAAGGAGTGGGAAGCACCGGTAATGACTGTGGTTAGTTTGGCACAATTGTTTTTGGCCATGATGATCATGGGGGTGTATATTTTTGGCACCAAGATTGGCAACAGCCCTTTCGTTCTTACTCGAGATGAAATCAACGGCCCTATTTTTGGGATGCCCAATTATTTGAGTATGATCAAAGACGGGGTGGGTTTAAATGTATTGTTACGCAATTACTGGATGGTAATTCATCCACCCGTTTTGTTTCTTGGATTTGCATCCACAATTGTTCCTTTTGCTTATGCATATGCAGGCATTCAATCAAAAAAATACGGTGATTGGATTAAGCCGGTTTTGCCTTGGGCATTATTTACCGCTTGCGTATTGGGTGTAGGGATTATGATGGGCGGAAAGTGGGCCTATGAATCCCTTTCATTTGGTGGTTACTGGGCCTGGGATCCGGTAGAAAATGCATCGCTTGTACCTTGGATGATTTTGATTGCGGGCCTTCATACGATGGTCATTTATAAAGCTACCGGCCATTCTTTGAGGGCCAGTTATATTTTTGCTATACTCAGTTTTGTATTTATTCTCTATTCTACTTTTTTAACAAGAACCGGAATTTTGGGTGATACATCCGTACATGCTTTTGCTGAATCCGGACGACCCATGTTTAACCTGATCCGTATTTTCTTTTTTACATTTTCAGTTCCTGCTTTACTGTATTTTTTCTTTCATTATAAAAAAATGCCCGCAGAAATAAGGGAAGAAAATACAAGTTCCCGCGAATTCTGGATGTTCATCGGTTCGTTGGTTTTCTTTTTATCCGCCATGTTTATTATTGCTAAAACTTCTACCCCTGTAATCAATGCGATTTTTGGTTCTAAGCTCGCACCTCCAGAAGATATTGAATTTTCTTACAATAAAGTGATTGTATTAGTGGCCATTATTATTGGACTGTTAACTGCCATCACCCAATATTTGAAATATAAAAATACGGACGCCAGCTTCGTATTTAAAAAAATTGCTTTTCCCACATTGCTTGCAGCCATCATCACCGCCTTGTTGGTCATCTTCTACCCTATTACCTATTATAAGCAGGGAGCTGGATTTTTGGGTGCCGTGTATGTAGCCATTTTTGCAACCATTTTTTCAGTAGTTGCCAATGCAAGCTATATCTGGAATGTATTACATTTCAATTTAAAATCAGCGGGTGCTTCAGTTGCACATCTTGGTTTTGCTTTGATGATTGTAGGGATATTGATTTCATCGGCAAATAAAAAAGTGATCAGTGAAGAGAAATTCAAAGATTTTCAAATTCAAATGGGGATTGATCCGCTTACCAAACAACAGGATAATCCTGCTGAAAATATCAATCTGATAAGGCAAGTACCTAAAAAAATGGGACCTTATGACGTTACCTATTTGCACGATAGTGTAGGAAAAGAAAAAGGTAGGCGCTTTTATCATTTAGCTTTTGAAAGAAGGGATGAAATAACCAATGAACTAAAAGAGTCCTTTATTTTGAAACCAGATGTGTATCTGATGAAGGATAATAACATGAGCAGTAATCCGGACACCAAAAATTACTTGACCCATGATGTGTTTACTTATATTTCTTATGCACTCAATCCAGATGCCACGGAAGATACCGCTAGTTTTAAAATAAATGAAATGGCGGAAGGTGATACCCTGTATTACTCCAAGGGGTATATGGTATTGAACCAAGTGATTAAGAACCCTACTACCAATAAATTCAACATTCCTGTCAATGGACCTGCTGTTTCAGCTGAAATTACGATTACTTCAAAGGAGAACAATACTTATCATGCAGCTCCAATGATTGTAATCGACAGTTTTGGTATCAATCAAATTGACGATACCGTGTATGCGCAAAATCTTTTTGTAAAATTTGCAGGCGTAAGTTCTGACCAAACAAAAATGAAAATCGGTGTCAAAGAATCTAGTTCCATGATTGATTTCGTTACATTGAAGGCTTATATATTTCCCTATATCAACCTTGTTTGGGTAGGCTTAATTATAATGGCCATTGGCCTTGTAATGAGTATGATTCAAAGAGCCGGCCTCTCCAAATCGACTGGGAAGATAGTGATGGCCTTGGCTGCGATTGCATTGTTTTATATGTTTTTACTGGCTAATTAGTCCGCTTTTACCAACGTTTTGGGCAATATAGGCGGTTTGAATTTTAATAAAAAGGGTTCTTAGGCAATAGTAATATCGTTTAATCAAATCACAATTATTTAATAATTAACGCCCATCTTGACCTCGGATTTTGTAATTTCGCAAATCAATGTACCGTTACATTTCATATAAATTATGTACTTTTCTAATGGTGTTGGCTCTTTTAATAGCAGGGGAAGGCTATTTGTATGCTCAACAACAAATTAGTAAAGACACCATTGTAAGTTATGCGATGATTTACAATGGAGATACCATTGAAGCTAAAACATTAGCCGATATCCCCTTCTACGCTAGGTACAATTCAGCTCAAATGAATAACCGGGCAAAATGGACTCGGCTGCGCAATGCCGTTTATGTAACTTTCCCTTTTGCCAAAAGAGCCAGTATTGTAATCAATGATATCAATACCCGACTGGTTAGAATCCAAAGTGAAGAGGATCGGAAAAATTATATCAAGTCTAGAGAAAAAGAATTGAGGAAAGAATTCACTTCTCCTCTTACCAATTTATCCATCTACCAAGGCAAGGTATTAATGAAATTAATCAATCGAGAAACAGGCAATAATTGTTATCAAATTATTAAAGAATACAAAGGTGGATTTACTGCCGGTGTTTATCAAACAGTCGCTTTTTTCTTTACTACCAGTTTAAAACAACCCTACGATAAAAACGGCGAGGATACTGAAATTGAAAAAATTGTTCAAGAAGTAGAAAGAATGTATGGAATCAGAGGTTAACTGATAACTAAAAACTGATAATTGATAACTGATAACCCTTCCAAATTTAAATTACCACCCAATGAAATTAGATCTTCTTGTTATTGCTGTTCATCCAGATGATGCGGAACTTTCCTGCGGCGGGATATTGCTGACTGAAAAAAACAATGGCAAAACTACCGGCGTGGTGGATCTTACTCAGGGGGAATTGGGTACAAGAGGTACGATTGAAACAAGAAAGTTGGAGGCCGAAGCTGCTGCCAAAATTTTGCGATTGGATGTTAGAGAAAATTTGCAAATGGCGGATGGCTTTTTCACCAATGATGAAGCCCACCAGCGCAAAGTAATTACCAGTATCAGAAAATACAGGCCGGATATCCTATTTTGCAATGCCCCCTCCGATCGGCATCCCGATCATGGACGAAGCGCTCAGCTAGTTGAAGATGCCAGTTTTTTATCTGGGTTAGTGAAAATTGAAACAAGCGTTGATGGTAAATTACAAGAGCCTTGGCGTCCTAAATATGTCTTTAATTTTATTCAGGATAGGTATCTTGCTCCCAACTTTGTAATTGATATTTCGGATGTAATGGAGCAAAAATTGGAAGCCATCAAGGCCTATGGAACCCAGTTTAATAGTCCTAATCTAAACGAACCTCAGACCTATATTTCCACACCTGATTTTTTGGATAGTGTTATCTATAGATCTAAAATGATGGGAAAAATGATTGGGGTAAAGTATGCAGAAGGGTTTATTAGCTCAAAAATGATTGGTTTTAGCAATTTTGATGCATTTATTAAAGAAAATACATAATTATATACCCAGCGATGCCCAATAACTTCTTATATTGGTGTAACTTGCTAGTAATTAAAATTCAATTAAATGGCTACTCCAAAATTTATTCAAACTGGTACAGAATTCCACCAGGAATTGAAAAAAAGAGTAAATCAGTATTTTATTGATAAAAAAAAGTCTTCTACTGGAAATTATAGCCTTTTTATAAAGGCGATCTTTTTCTTTTCCGCCTACATTGCTTTATACATTCATTTGGTATATTTCACCCCTCCCACTTTGTTAGCGATTATTGAATGTGTGTTATTGGGTTGTTTTACAGCTGCAATTGGATTTAATGTAATGCATGACGGCGGCCACGGAAGTTTCAGCAAAAGCAGGCTTATCAATAGGATGGCGGCTGTATCGGTTAATTGTCTGGGTGCAAGTAGTATTATGTGGAACATGAAACATAATATTATTCACCATACCTACACTAATATTGATGGTGTAGATGATGATATTGAGATAAAGCCTTACTTGAGAATGTGTACTACCCAAAAGCGGTATTGGATGCATCGCTTTCAGCATTATTATGTTTGGTTTCTCTATACTTTATTACATCTTATTTGGATTTTCCTTACTGATTATCAAAAATATTTTAAAAAAAGAATTGGTTCTGTTGCGATCAAGCAATTTAGCTTTAAAGAACATCTTGGCTTTTGGACAGCCAAAGTAGGCTATGCAGTGGTTTTTATGGTAATACCTATTTATACTGTTGGTTTTGTAGAATGGATGGTAGGTTTTTTAATTGCTAGCATGGTTACTGGATTTGTAATCAGTATCGTTTTCCAATTGGCACATACAGTGGAGGAAACCGCTTTTCCCATACCAGCGGTAGATTCTAACAAAATTGAAAATGAATGGGCGATCCACCAGATTCAAACTACTGCCAACTTCGCTACTAAAAACAAGCTAATTTCATGGTTGGTGGGCGGATTGAATTTCCAAATAGAGCATCATTTGTTTCCTAAAGTGTCGCATGTTCATTATCCCGCCATTAGCAAAATAATAAAACAGACCTGTATTGATTTTAATATCAATTACGTAGAATATCCTAAAATGCGGCAAGCAATTGCATCCCATGCCTCCTATTTGCGAAGAATGGGAAGGGCGGATTAAATTGAATTCAAATTGAATAGCCTTTTCATCCTACAGGGTGAAAAGGTTTTTTTTTGATACTTAACCAAACAATTGCCAATGCTGTTTGCTTTTAAAGTAAGCTGCCATTTAAAATATCTTGATTAAATTTGCAATAGAAAACTAACACGATGTCTGAAGAAAAGAGCCTGAATTTTATCGAGGAAATTATTGAAGCCGACTTGGCGACTGGGCATTATGGAGCTATCCATACTCGATTTCCTCCAGAACCCAATGGTTACTTACATATTGGACATGCCAAAAGCATTTGCTTGAATTTTGGGTTGGCAATCAAATATAGCGGAAAAATCAATCTTCGATTTGACGATACCAATCCTGCCAAAGAGGAAACGGAATATGTAGACAGTATTAAGGAAGATGTAGCATGGCTAGGTTTTAATTGGACCAATGAATTATATGCCAGTGATTATTTTGATCAAATTTATGAATTTGCTGTAACCCTTATCAATAAAGGACTAGCGTATGTAGATGATTCTACCCCCGATGAAATAGCTGCATTGAAGGGCTCTCCTACTGAGCCTGGGAAAAACAGCCCCTTCAGAAATAGAACCATCGATGAAAACCTTACCCTGTTTACTGCCATGAAAGCGGGTGCCTATCAGGATGGCGAAAAGGTTTTACGGGCAAAGATTGACATGGCTGCCAACAACATGCACATGCGGGATCCAATCATCTACCGGATCAAACATGCCCATCACCATCGTACTGGCGACAAATGGTGCATCTATCCGATGTACGACTTTGCACATGGCCAAAGCGACAGTATTGAACAGATTACCCACAGTATTTGCACCTTAGAGTTTATCCCTCACCGTGAGTTATATGAATGGCTAATTAATCAACTGGAGATTTTTCCATCCAAGCAATATGAATTTGCTCGGCTCAACATGACCTACACGGTGATGAGCAAACGCAAACTGTTACAATTGGTAACAGAAGGCTATGTACAAAGCTGGGATGACCCTAGGATGCCTACCATCTCGGGTATGCGGCGCAGGGGATTTACTGCCGAAAGTATCCGTAATTTTTGTGAGCGCATCGGTATTGCAAAAAGGGAAAATCTAATTGATGTAAGTTTACTTGAATTCTGCGTACGCGAAGACCTCAATCGAATTGCCCCTCGCGTAATGGCTGTAATCGATCCCGTCAAGTTAATCATTACCAATTATCCCGAAGGACAGTCAGAAGAATTGATAAGTGAGAATGGCCCCGATGAAACCTACGGTAGCCGATCGGTGCCATTTAGTAGGGAGCTTTGGATAGAAAGAGAAGACTTTATGGAAGAACCTGCAAAAAAATGGTTTAGACTAGCACCTGGTGCATTGGTAAGGTTGAAAAGTGCATATATCATTCAATGCAATAGTTTTGAAAAAGACACGGAAGGCAATATCACTGCAATACAGGCAAGCTATATTCCTGAAAGTAAAAGTGGTGCAGATACCAGCGAAATCAAAGTAAAGGGTACCATTCATTGGGTGAGCGTAGCCCATGCGTTGGAAGCCGAAATTCGTTTATATGACCGATTGTTTAAAGTGGAAAACCCCTCTCAAGAGGAAGGTGATTTTAAAGAATATATCAACCCTGATTCCCTTCAAATCATCCAGCAGGCGTATGTAGAGCCTTCCTTGCTTACTGCAAAGATTGGTAACCATTATCAGTTTATTCGGAAAGGATATTTTTGCCTAGATAAAGAAACCTCCTCCGAAAAACTTGTTTTTAATCGTACCGTTTCACTAAAAGATGCTTGGGCAAAAGAAGTAAAAAAATAGCCCTTTTTTTAGAGCGCAGTTAAAGGAAATTTAAAACTCAATGAAGGGGTTTTGAAAATAAAATTGCATAATTGTTTTCTAGGAAACCAATCCGTCTTTCTTGGTGGTTCCAGTTTCCTTTAAAGCAAGATTCGGCAATGCAGAAGCAATGAGCATTATTATTGTGGAATAGAGCATTAAATAGATCCCCCATTTTTTATCAGGGCAATAGGCATTATAGCAGGATACATACAAAATATAGGTCTTGATTGCATACCCTACCCCAAGGGCACAAACAAAAAGATTTGTTCTTTTAGCCCATATTTTGGGTAAAACGATCAGTAGGATGGAAAAAACACCCGTAAATACCAGCATCTTTCCAGGCTTTCCGTAATTATTTTGAAAAGAATAAAAACCAGTAAAGGTCCGGTCTGCCTCATTTACTATATGGGCATCGGCATAATAAGTCCAGGGCAACCAACAAGAAATGATTAGGGTGATACAAGCTAGTAAACCCACCCAATGCAACATTTTTAGTACCATAGTAAAAAAATTCCCCCTCCAAGGGAGAGGGATGAAAAAAGAGGTTCCGACCAGATTCGAACTGGTGTAGAAGCTTTTGCAGAGCTTTGCCTAGCCACTCGGCCACAGAACCTTAAAAGGATTACAATATATAATTGCTTTTTTTAAACAAGATCTTATTCCAACTTATCAATAAAGATTGATTCGTTTTTTAACCAACTTCCTTGCTAATAAATAGGAATTTTATTTGCTGGGCAAAAATAGGCGTTTTTAATTAGAAATTGTAGATAGTTAGTCCGAAATTCGGGATTCGAAATAAAAAAAATGAACCCGATAGCTGAATCAGAACTTATTATAAATGATAGAGGTGCAGTATACCATATCAATTGCAGGCCTGAAGAAATAGCAGACACGATCATTACAGTAGGTGACCCAGACCGAGTAAGGGAGGTGAGTAAGTATTTTGATACAATAGAATATCAGAACCAGCACCGCGAATTTATAGTGCATACTGGATTCATAGGTCACAAAAGACTCACTTGTGTAAGCACAGGAATTGGACCTGATAATATTGATATTGTATTAAACGAATTGGATGCATTGGCCAATATTGATTTTGAAACTAGGTTGATAAAAGAAAATTTCACCGCTTTGAAAATAATCCGATTGGGCACTTCCGGATCATTGCAAAAAGAAATAGCAGTGGATAGTTTTGTAGCTTCTACTTTTGGATTAGGGCTAGATAATTTGCTTCATTATTACCAAATCGACAACAATGAAGCCGAAATACAGTTGTTGCATGCTTTTAATACGCATACCCAACTGGAAACAGGCAATATTCGACCTTATATACAAATGGCTGGTATACATTTGCTCAAACATTTTACCCAACATTACCATCAGGGAATTACGGTAACCAGCCCAGGGTTTTATGGCCCCCAGGGCAGGGTATTACGCCTGAAGCTTGCTTATCCCCTTTTGATTGACCAGCTTACCAGTTTTAGATTTGGCAACCATCAGATTGCTAATTTTGAAATGGAAACCTCTGCCATTTATGGCCTTGGAAAATTGTTGGGTCACCATTGCCTTAGCTTGAATGCAATCGTTGCCAACAGGATTACCAAAGAATTTTCAAAAGATAGTAATCGTACAGTAGATAATTTAATCAAACAATCCTTGCAAGTAATTGCAGATTCAAAAATATGAAAATGAAAATGGAATTTTATAAATACCAGGGTACAGGAAATGATTTTGTGATTGTGGATAATAGAAAAAATGAGTACTCTTTTTTAACTTCCAAACAGGTAAAGCACATTTGCAACCGAAATTTTGGCGTGGGGGCTGATGGATTAATGCTATTGAGTAATAAGGATGGCTTCGACTTTGAAATGATTTACTATAATTCCGATGGTAATTTAAGTAGCATGTGTGGGAATGGTGGTAGATGCCTAGTGAAGTTTGCTTATCACAGGGGAATTGTTAGAAGTTCTTACCATTTTATGGCCGTTGATGGTGAACATGATGCTGAAATTGATGGCGACGGTACGGTTAGCTTACAAATGCAAAATGTAGATAAGGTAAACTACCATAATACCTATGCCATTGTCAATACAGGGTCACCGCATTTTGTTAAATTTGCAACAGAGGTGAAAGATATTGATGTAGTTACAACGGGCCAAGAAATCAGGTACAGTAAAGAGTTTGTTCAACAAGGCATTAATGTTAATTTTGTAGAATCAACCGAAGAGGATTCAATATTTGTGAGAACCTACGAAAGAGGGGTAGAAAATGAAACGCTCAGTTGTGGTACTGGGGTTACCGCAGCCGCTTTATTATCTGCTCACAATGAAAATGGATTTAACACCGTGCGGGTAAAAACATTGGGAGGTAATTTAAGTGTAGAATTTAATAAAATTGACGACCAGCATTTTGACGACATTTGGCTTTGCGGACCAGCAGAACTTGTATTTACAGGTACGATTGAATTGGACTCGTAAGATGCAATTCATTCAAATTCACATTTGCAGGTAAATATAAAAAGTAATAGAAAAGTATACGTAGTAATAGTTCCTTTGTAATTAGCAGAAGTAGGGAAATATATCATCATCAGCTCAATACAAAAATTAATGATTCAATACTTCAAGAATATAGAACACCAGACCATCGCCATCGATAAGCCTGAAGATGGATCATGGATTAATGTATTACCCCCCTTGCGCCAAGAGGAGTTTACGGAACTAAGTGAATCCCTTGAAATACCGATTGACTTTTTAAAAGATTCATTGGATATTGATGAGCGCAGTAGGTATGAAATTGATGACAATGTAAAATTAATCGTTATCAAAACCCCTACTGAAAACAATTCATTCAATGATAGTGATGCATTTTATATTACCATTCCCATTTGTATCATTTTAACCCACAACCAAATTGTAACAGTCAATTCATTCGAGAATGAAGCTATCAAAAAATTTCTAACCACTTTTCAAAATCGCAATCCAGATAAGAAAAATATGATGGTGTTGAAAATTTTTGAAAAAGTGATCAATAACTTTCAGGATCATTTGAAGGAAATCAATATGCGTCGCAATACCCTTGAACATAAATTATATGTTGCCAACAGGAATGAGGAATTGCTTCAATTGATGCGAATCCAAAAAAGCTTGGTATATTTTTTAACTGCCTTGCGAAGCAATGAGTTGTTGATGATGAAAATGGTAAGAACCAACTTTTTGCAACTCAATGAAGATGAAAAGGATTTTTTGGATGATTTGATTGTGGAAACCAGTCAGGCCCTAGAAATGGCCAATACCTACACCAATATACTCAGCAGTACACTGGATGCATTTGCTAGTATTATCAGCAATAATCAAAATGAAGTACTTAAACGCCTGACTACCCTTACCATCGTATTAACAGTGCCTACTTTAATTGCCAGTATTTATGGAATGAACGTACCAATCCCCTACAAGGATACCCCTTATGCTTTTTGGATACCGGTTATTATCTCATTGATGATATTGATTGTGGTAGGTTGGAACTATATTAAAAGGGTAAAAAAATAAACCATATGAGTCTAATATTGTCTGTACGCGTATATGGAATTTTAATGAATGCGGCAAAGCAGGTATTGGTAAGTGATGAATATATCAGAGGAGAATATTTCACCAAATTCCCTGGTGGTGGACTCGATATTGGGGAAGGAACAAGGGATTGTTTGAAACGAGAGTTTATGGAAGAAATGAATCTCAATGTAGCCATCGGTGAGCATATCTATACCACTGATTTTTTTCAAATAAGTGCATTCAATTCGGCACATCAAATACTGTCTATCTATTATGCGGCAACGGCTTTGGAGCCTATCAAAGTGCCCTTAAGAACCATTGAATTTGATTTTGACGAGCAGCAGCTGCAAGTGTATGCAAAAACTCAGCAAATAGAAACTTTCCGTTTTGTTGATTGGGATAATTTTTCAGGCGAAAAAGTAACTTTGCCTATTGATAAAATTGTTGCTGATTTGGTAAAAGGCAATCAATAAAAAATAGCAGCCTTTTTGAGACTGCTATTTTTTCTAAATGAATCAAGTAATTTTATATTCTCCAATTAATTGCTTTTCCATTCATTGTTTTTGAAATTCATATCTGGAAATATTTTGTCCGGATCAATGGTTACTTTTTTGAGTTTTTCGCCACTGGGTAATTTTATTTTTTTGAACTGCGCATTATTCCATATTTCCACTGGAAGTTTCATGGTACCTTTTACACCGCTAATGGTTTCGTACAATAAGTTTACAGGCATAGCCATTTGGTCAAGATTGGCAATGGTTACAATCGCTCCATTTGCAGGATCGCTATTTACATATGAAACAGAAACGACTGACTGATCAAGTTGATAGTTTTCTACAAACCATCCTTTCCAAAACCAACTTAAATTTTCACCAGCTACGTTGTCCATTGTTTTGAAAAAATCCCAAGGAGTGGGATGCTTATACGCCCATCGTTGAATATAGGTTTTGAAAGCATAATCAAATCGTTCGGGTCCTAATATATCGTTGCGCAACAATTGTAATCCATAGCCAGGTTTTGAATACAATGCTGTGCCAATGTTATTTTCATGAAGCGCATCTGGGGCACTTAGGATGGTTTCGCTATTTTCACCAAACATGTATCCAGCTCTATATTCCATTGAAGTTGGGGGCGATTTATATTCCCCATTATTAAAATCATCATCTGCCAAAGAATTGATAAAAGTGTTGAACCCTTCATCCATCCAGCCATATTTGCGTTCATTACTTCCCACTATCATCGGAAACCAGGTATGACCAAATTCGTGATCGGTAACACCAAAAAGTCCGTCTGTTTTTGCATCATAGCCACAAAATACAATACCTGGATATTCCATGCCGGATACATTACTTGCTACATTGGTTGCTACCGGATACGGATAGGTGAGCCACCTTTTGCTATAATTTTCAATGCTTCCTTTTATGTACTCGGTTGATCTACTCCATGCTTTTTCTCCCTTGCTTTCTGCTGGATATACACTCATGGCAAGTGAAGTTTTACCCTCAGGCAAATTGATTTTTGCAGCATCCCAGATAAACGATTTAGAGGAAGCCCAAGATACATCTCGAGCATTGTTGATTTTAAAATGCCAGGTTAGGGAAGACTTGGAGGGCCTAGATAAAGGATCTGACAGTTCATTTTCGGAACGAATCATCACTGTTCGATCACTTTTTTTCGCAGCTTCCATCCGTTTTAGCTGATTAGGAGTCAACACTTCCGATGGATTCAGTAATTCTCCACTAGCCACCACAATATGGGATGCTGGCGCTGTGATGGTGAAATCAAAATTACCATATTCGAGGTAAAATTCACTGGGGCCCAAATACGGAAGCGTATTCCAACCTTCTACATCATCAAATACACACATCCTTGGATACCACTGCGCTACAGTAAATATGTCGCCATTTTTAGTGGGTAATATTCCACATCGATCAGCTCCGTATTGAGGCAGGGTAAATGAATAATCAATTTTGATGGTAACCACATCGCCTGATGCAGCCATCGGCTTTGGTAATCGTATCTGCATTCTAGTATCTGTAATAATATAATCTGCTACCAGTAAATCATTCACCTTGATGGCGCTAATGGCATAACCTCCATTAAAATTACTCTTGGAGTCACCATAACGGCTGCGTCCATCCACTGGCATTCTTGCTTGGCCACGACTGTTTTGATTAAAAAAGTTTTGATCTAGTTGCAACCATAAAAAGGGTAGACTATGCGGACTGTTATTCTTATAAGTGATGATTACGGTGCCGGTAATCAAATGGCTACTATCATTCAGTGTGGCTGCTATTTGATAATCTGCCCTGTTTTGCCAATACCCTTTATTAGGTTCGCCAGAAGCAGCCCTGGTAATGCTTTCTCCAGAACTGTAAAAAACAGGTGAAAATAATGCGTGTGGGTCGTAATTAGATATTAGATTCGACTCATTTTGCACTTGGGCTGAAGCGACCATATTTAGGCCAATACAAAAAAGAAAAAATAATAATTTCATGTAGGTTATTTTTTTTATAAATGAAGTTAATGGAAGTTTTTAAGGGTAAATCAAAACCTTGTTTACTGCCATTCAAGAAGCAATTTCCTTCCCGACTCCTTAATAATTGGATCATCTTCGGTTTTATTAGAAAGAGAAAACATTTTTGTAATTCTTGCAAATGCAGCTACTTGATAAATAATTGATTCGCAAAATTTCTCCGCAAGGAACAAAATGAAAATTACTAAAAAAACTCAATTAGATTAGCCTCCTACTACTATACCGATTGATAAGTAACCCCTACAACTCCTACAAAATTTTCAATCGGAGGCGATAACTTTTTAATGGTGATGCTAACAGAGGTGATTTTTTTATCCAATAAATGAATAGCCTGTGCCAATTCCTGGGCCAACGTTTCAAGTAAAGGAGTAGCCTGTAGCATTCTTTGCTGGATGATTGAATATGCATCAACATAATTGACCGTTTGATGTAATTGATTGATTACACCCTGGGTTGCTACTTCAATATCTACATTGACTTCAAAGTCATTCCCTACTGTTTGCTCTTGCTCATATATCCCATGAAAAGCATGAAATAATAAATTATGTAAATGAATAGTCAATGGATGAATTGATAAAATTTAAACAAAAAATACAACTAATAATTAAAATAAAGATCAACCCAATTTAATGCCCCTTCGCTCCCAAATACCTTTCTGCATCGAGTGCTGCCATACATCCACTACCTGCTGCTGTTACAGCCTGGCGGTAAATTTTATCCTGCACATCACCGGATGCAAATACCCCTTCGATATTGGTTTTAGAAGTTCCCGGTACCGTTATCAGATAACCGGCTTCATCCATATCAAGCCAGCCTTTGAAAATATCACTGTTAGGATGGTGACCAATTGCAACAAAAAATGCACTTACCGGAATGTCTTGTTTTACGTTGGTTTGGTTATTAATTATTCGAACGGCTTCCACTTTTTTATCGCCCAAAATTTCATCTGTTTCACTATTCCAGTACATCGTGA
This sequence comes from Chitinophagaceae bacterium, assembly GCA_947468255.1. GTDB lineage: Bacteria > Bacteroidota > Bacteroidia > Chitinophagales > Chitinophagaceae > Ferruginibacter. Next base: position 24,854 of record CANIMM010000013.1, read on the forward strand.
TATTGGCAGTATTGATAACCCTTTCTTGCATTACCTTGCTTGCACGCATTGCTGCCTTTCGCACGATCATATGAACATGAGAACAAATTTTTGAAAGATAAAGTGCTTCTTCTGCAGCAGTGTCACCAGCCCCAATAATTGCTACTTCTTTTCCTTTAAAGAAAAATCCATCACATACCGCACAGGCACTAACGCCGTATCCATTGAGTCTTTGTTCACTTTCCAAACCAAGCCATTTGGCAGAGGCTCCAGTTGAAATAATCACTGCATCTGCTTCAATCCATTTTTCTTCATCAATTTCAATTTTATAGGGTTGCGCAGAAAAATCAACCTTGGTAGCTAACCCATACCGGATATCAGCACCCATCCGCTTGGCCTGTTTCTCAAAATGTTCCATCATTTCGGGTCCCTGAATTCCATCGGGGTATCCAGGATAATTTTCTACTTCGGTGGTAATCGTCAATTGCCCTCCTGGCTGAATGCCCTGGTATAAAACGGGATTGAGCCCTGCCCTACTTGCATAAATTGCTGCGGTATAACCTGCAGGGCCAGAACCTATAATTAA
>CANIMM010000014.1 GCA_947468255.1 Chitinophagaceae bacterium
CTTCAATTAAAAAACTCGCTTGCATCCAAGGGATTCAATGCCAATGTGACTAGTTTTAATGGCAGCTATGTTGGATATATTATTCCAGGAAAATACTTTTATCTCGATGCCTACGAGCCTAAAACTATGGGATGGTTTGGACCTAATATGGGCGAATACACATTTGAATTACTTCGTCACTTATCTGAAATTATTACTGAGCCTGTTAAAAAGTAAATTAACTAAATGATAAAGCGCTTTTTTAAATATCTGTTTCTTGGAATTGGAGGACTTTTGGCGTTTCTATTTATTATCCTATTTACCCCCGGTATCTGGCACCATTGGATAACCTACCCAGGTTATGAAAAAGAGGTTCAAGCACTAGCAACATTGCGCAAAGCGCCAACAAGGCAAATCAAATTAAATACCTATCGAGGTGTGATGCATGTACATAGCTATCTATCACACGATAGTCGGGGAACATTGGATGACCTTATCCCTGCAGCAAAAAAAGATGGAATCGATTTCATTTTCCTTACCGATCATCCTCATGGCGATATTGACACGCTACCTAAAGGATATCGCGGTTTTCACGATGGCGTATTAATTGAGCCTGGAACCGAAAAGCAAGGTTTTTGCACCTGGCCCCTTGGCCCTGCAATCATCAACTGGAATTCAAATAAAGATTCAATTGCAAAAAAGATCGTATCAAATGGTGGAATGGTATTGTACGCCCATACCGAAGAACCTCACAACTGGATTAACCCTGACTACCAAGGTATGGAAATTTATAATTTTCATACCGACACAAAAGACCAGTCTCCTATACCAATTTTGCTAGATGTATTGGTGAACGGAAGTAAATATCGCCATTGGGCATTGAGACAGTTTTTTAACCCGCAGACTCCTATCCTTGCCCACTGGGATTCATTGAATAACAAGCGAAAAATAGTGGGATTTTCGGCTATTGATGCCCATGAAAATCAAAATCTACGCGCAAGATATTTATCCGACGGAAGGATTCAATGGGTAGGAAATAATGCCCATAACATCGATACGATGAAGGTGACCTTTTGGAATAAATGGCTTTTTAGCGCTCCTGATAAAAGTGGATGGGTATTTAAATTACTCGTTGACACCTACGAGACTGGATTTAATTATGTTACCAATTACGTGATGGCTGATAGTCTCAGCACTTCGTCCTTAAGCAAAAACATGAAGCTAGGACATCTTTTTATTGCATTTAAAAGTCTAGGTGATGCGAAAGGTTTTCAATTTTACGGCAGCAATAACAAGGACAGTATAATGGGCATTGTAGGTGATTCCATAAAAATAGATCAAGTGAAAAACCTAACAGCATTTTCACCTTTACCAGGTCTATTTAAATTAATTCACAATGGAAAAACAGTTAGTACCTCATCCGAAAAGGCTTATGAATTTACCTTTTCAAATACGATCGAGAAAGGAACCTACAGAATAGAGATGGACTTGAATTTGCAAGGAAAGTTAATCCCATGGATTTATACAAACCCTATTTACATCTATTAAATTCAATTGCTTATTTTCTTTCAACCAATACTCCGCAAATTGAATTTTAGATATACCTATTTTGCAATCGCTCTCATTTTTTGAGAAGTATACGTACTGAAATAACCAAGGCATTCGCCCACTATATTATTTACAGGATTTGCAGGGGAAGTGGGCTGTCCATTCGTTGGATCCAAACCACTTAGTTGTTTAAAATACTCAAATACATTTTTATTAACACATTTCATTTCTAATTCAACCATGTCGCCAAGCGCGATATATGAGCTATCATTAAATAGTTGCCGGGCAATGTATTTTCCATCACTTAAACGATCATCAAATACGAAAATCCGATTGATATGTCTTCCATTCACTAGCTCTTCGAATTGATAGTAATTTTTCACATTGGCTGGATCTGTAAAATTTGGTATTGGACTAATGACATTTCTACCAAACCCTTCATTGTGCTGAAAAGTGATGGAATCTAAAGGCACTTGTTCCGGCATTATACTAGTTGAACTATAATTAGCACCATTAATTGACACATTCAATGAATAAGTATGTCCGATTATGCCTTGCAAATCGAATGTCTGATAAGTTCCCATGCTGGTTTCATTTAAAGTTGAAATGAGACCGCTACTATTGTCTTTTATTGTTACTACTGCTCCTGAAACGGCAGGGAAAACATTGTCTTGAGAGAAGTTAATCGTTCTGCTAACAGTAACAGTTGTTGTGGCAGTAACGTTAGACAAATTACCCTGAATTACAAACTTTGGTGCTGCATCATTCAGATTAATGTCAATCACTTTAGTACAAGAAAATAAGGTAACTAAGCCTGCGAAAATTGAATACCAAATTGATTTTATTTTCAATAATTTTTGCATGGCTTAGAATTTAAAATTGTAAGTGATTGCTGGCACCATTTTGAAAAGTGTTGTCTGAACCGCCTGTGTTTTTTGAGGGTTATCTTTATCCTCCCGAAAGTTGATTGCAAAGGCATTTTCACGTCCGTAAGCATTGTAGATGGAGAATGTCCAACTATGCTCTTTTTTAGCAGTTTTTTTGCCCTGTAGGGTTGCACCAATATCCATTCTATGATAATTTGGCATCCGGTAGCCATTTCTTTCTGTATAATAAAAGACCGTTTGTCCATTGATATTGTATTTGCCACTTGGAAAGGTTACAGCATTACCTGTATAATAAACAAAAGTGGCAGAAAAGGTCCATTTTTTATTTGCCTGGTAAATTCCTACCACTGAAAGCTCATGTGTTCTATCTTGGGTTGCATTGTACCATTTTCCGCTATTAATCAAATCCACCTGCTTCTCAGCTTTTGATAAAGTATAGCCTACCCATCCGTTCAGTTTTCCTATTTTTTTCTTAAAAAATAGCTCTATTCCATATGCTCGTCCCCTGCCGAACAATAGTTGCGACTCTACATTTTCATTGGCTCTTAATTCAGCTCCATTTTTGTAATCGATCTGATTTTGAAGATTTTTATAATATAATTCAGTAGAAAATTCGTACATATTTTCTTTAAAATTATGATAATAGCCGATGGCAAATTGGTCAGCTATTTCGGGCTTAATATTATTGCTGCTGCCTACATATAAATCTGTTGGATTGGAAGATGTGGAGTTGGATAATAAGTGGATATTTTGAACATTTCTGGTATACGAAAATTTAATGGACTGTTTTTCATTAAACTTAAAACTAGTAGCGAAACGAGGTTGTAGGTTTACATATGTTTTTACAAACTGGCCACTGGTGTAATTGGTGGTATCCTTTACATTTCCGGCTGCATCATAACTATAAAAATTGCCTGGTCCCAGTGCATTGAATGAAGTTAAGCGAAGTCCATAGGTTACATTAATATTATCTGTTGCACTCCATTCATGAGACGCATATAATGCACTTTCTATGCTATATTTTTTTTGAAGTGCAATGCTATTAAAACTGGATTGCTGTGTAGCGCTAACTGAGCCTGGCACTAAACTATGATGAATGAAATCAACACCAAAATTAAATTTATTGGTTGCATTGATATAGTATTGAAAATCCTGCTTGACATTTAAATCACGAATATTGGAGGTAATCAGCAAATTATTATTAGCCGTAGTAATTTTTATTTTATAACTATAGTCTGTGTAGATCAGAGAGGTATTGGAAAACAAACGGCTACTGAAAATATGGTTCAATCGAAGGGTTGCCGTGGTATTGCCATAATCTATCCCGAAATTGCTGCCAAAACCAAGGTTATCCCTGCCGTTATAAATGGAAAGGAATAACCGATTTTTATCATTGAGTTTATAATTGGCTTTCCCATTTAAATCATAAAAATAAAGTTTATTGTTTTTAATTGATGAATCTTTCGCAAAGGCCAAAAACAAATCTGCATAGGTTCTCCTTGCACTAATATTGAATGAGCCCTTATCTTTTACAATGGGGCCTTCTGCATTTAACCTGGAAGAAATTAACCCCACCCCTCCACTCATGCCAAATTTTTGATTGCTGCCATCGTTTGTTTTAATATCGATAACAGAGGATAAGCGACCCCCATACTCAGCAGGCATGCCTCCTTTAAAAACAGTAATATCTTTGACAGCATCGCTATTAAAAGTGGAGAAAAACCCTAACAGATGAGAGGCATTATACACGGTTGCTTCATCCAATAAAATAAGGTTCTGATCTGAACTTCCTCCACGAACATAAAAACCACTATTTCCCTCTCCTGCACTTTTAATGCCGGGCAAAAGCTGAATGGTTTTCAATACATCTTTCTCCCCAAATAAAACAGGGATATTTTTAATTTCGTTCGTTGATAATTTTTGAATTCCCATGATCGGCTTAACAATATTCTCATTTTTTTTTCTGGAATTGATAACAACCTCTTGCAGTTGAGATTTAAATGTGCTAAGGCTAACAAGCAGTTCCATGTTTTTATTTAACTCAATTTTCAAGGTATCACTCTGATATCCCGAAAAACTTGCTATAAGCGTATAGTTGCCTGGTTCTGCTGTAATTGAATAAAAACCATAGGCATTAGACAACGCAGCTTTTACATTTTTGCCCGCAAGGCTGACAGTTGCTCCGATAAGGGACTCCCCTGTTTGCTTATCTCGGATAGTACCGTTAATGGTATAATTACTTTTAACTTGTCCAAAAACAATGAACGGCAATAAAAAAATAGCCAGTCCGAAAAGAGATTTTAAGAATTGCATCATAGGGTTTGTAATTGCATATATTTTTGATTCCCTTCTTAGGAAAAACAAAAAAAATGATTTGATCCGCAAATTTACTGCTGCAAACTTAAATAACAATAATGAAGTGGCTTGTTATATGTTAAATTATAAAGATGGCGGTATTTTGTCTAGATCTACTCCAGTATGACAGTTTGCTGTTAATGTTAGATTCAAGTTTTAGGTTAAATCTCTGAACAACGGCAGTTTTAAATTTTGCTATAATTAAAATGGAATTGCAAGAAAGGGTCCATTTGTGAAATTCGCTCTACCAACCGCTAACGCTGGAAATAAAATTAATCCCCTTCATTTTACTCATCACCTGCACATACAAACCATGGTGATTAACTCCGGAAAGCACGATAATTCTTTTTCTGGGATTTTTAAGAATGACTTCCTTAACATTATCTGCTAAGCGCTGATCCCGGTAGGAAGATGCTATTTGAAATGGAGCATAGGCAGGGTTGAGTGCCCTTAATGAATCTAGCTTTGCCGCCATTGAATTGGAATAGGAATCAAACGGTCCATCCATTAATTCCTGTGCACTTGCAGTAGCGATTAAGGCTAGCCGCTTTTTCTCAATTTCAGCAATCCCCGAGCCTTTATAAGCGGCCATAAAAGCCGGATCCCTGTTTATCGCACGATTTATCAAACTTGCTTTTCCATTGGCGGTAGTTGTATCCTTGCGATAATTGAGGGGCAAGGTTTTTCCAACCATATCGATTCCCTGGAAATCAATTCCCACCTTCGGGATAGCCGGAAATTTATTTTTAACAAGGATCATATCCGGGCGGTAAAATGTATATAAATAAACCGAGTCCGTCTGTGACATGTCCTCCGGCCTAATTTCAATGGCGATAAGGTCTGGCTTAAAATTTTCAACAATAGTCAGTAGCTGCTGATAGGAATATTTTGAATTGGTGTCGTGCGCATTATGAATCGTTGGTAGAAGTAATACCTGCGTTTTTTGTGCAAAAAGCAAGCTGCCTGAAATACAGATAAACAGAGCGGTCAGTTTTAAATGATTTTTCATACGCAAAATTTAAACAAGTTTTGGAGGTTGGTAAAACAAAGTAATCGAATGCTTGGATACTATTTCTTGATTTAAAGATATGGCTTTATTTTTAGTTCAATTGCTACTAGAAAAATTTAAATGTAACAAATTGAACAATGTAATTATCACAAAAAAAATCCCCTGGCAATTACCAGGGGATTGAATATAATTTGCAATACATTATTTATTATACGTGATTTTGAAGATCGTCCCTTTAAGATCATCTGATACATATAAAGCGCCATCAGCCCCCTGAGCTAAGCCCATTGGACGATATTGTGCAGGTCCTGCCCATGCTGTGAAATTATCCGCAAAGACCTCCCAATCGCCGGAAGGCTTTCCATGTACAAAAGGAACAAAGGCTACAAAATAGGCTTTCTTAAGTTCCGCTGATCTGCCATGTAAAACAATGAAAGCGCCATTTTTATATCTTGCAGGGAACATATTTCCTGTATAGAATAAAAGGTCATTGGGTGCAAGATGCGCAGGCAGCGCAATTGCAGGATTGATATACTTTGTATCGCCTTCAATTTTTCCGTCTCCACCATACTCCGGAGCGAGGATATTTTTTTTCTGGAAATTGTCATAGTAAATAAACGGCCAGCCTGCATCCGATCCTTTTTTCAATTCATAAACGGTTTCTGAAGGTATTTCAGCATCTTGCTTAGCAGTGAAATTTTCAGGAAATTTATCCGAAAATGCACCCCGGCCATGGTGAGTTGCAAACAAGGATTTTGAATCTGCGTTCCAGTCAATGCCAACTGAATTTTTAAGCCCGGTTGCATATCGTACGCCATCTTTAAACGTTTGGTTAAGTTTGTTTGCCTTAAACATCCATATTCCAGCTGCAGAATCCAGGATAGGACATCCAGGAATTCCTTTTCCAGTACTTCCTTCGCGGCAAGCATCAGAATAAGAACCAATGGTTACATACAGATTGTTATGATTATCCAGCGCAATAGACTTAGAATTATCACGTTTCTTATCCAATAAGCCATCAACGATTAATTCAGGTTTATCAGGACTGATTACTTCCCCTTCGTCATTCAACAGATATCTGTAAACACCTGTATTGGATGATGAATAAAGATACTTGCCCTTGATATGAATTCCTGTTCCGGGAAAATTTCCAAAAGCAGTTTTAGTATCCATAACGCCATCTTTGTTCTGGTCGGTAAGGTATAACATCCCTTTTCCTTCTTTCAAGGCATTTAACTTTACATAAATACCGCCCTGGCTGTTTACATCGATATGCCTAACTTTTCCAAGCGAGTCTGCAATAAGGTTAATGGAAAAGCCGGCAGGTACAGTTATGGCAGGTGCATAAAAGCGGGAAACTGGTAATGTGGTAAATCCAACTGCGGCCAGCAGAAAAATGGCACCACCAAGAACGATTTTATTCATACGTTTCAATTTAGGATATTGTGATTTGTTTAATTTTTAGTTTCGAATTGAAATTGCTTTTATAAAACAACAAAGACGAAGATATTAAAAAATATCATCCTTTTATTAACCCGATTAAAGTTATTTGAAGACCATCAAGCCCTGGAATTACACTAAATAAGTAACTAAAAAGATGGGATTTGATCCCGCTCGCTATTTTTGGTGTACTTTAGAGCTGATAAATTATTATTTCAAAAATTTAATAAAAATATTCATTCACCAGGTTTAAAATCAACAAGCGCTAAAATTACCATTATTATGAAAATTAAATTGCTACTATTATCAGTGCTGATTATTACAGTTACCCTTACCATCAGCGCTCAATCATTTACGGTGGCCTCATACAATTTGCGATATGACAATCGCGGCGACACAGGGAATTTATGGGTGAATCGTGCACCTGTTCAGGCTAACCTGATCCGCTTTCATGATTTTGACTTGTTTGGCATTCAGGAAGGATTAATCAATCAACTAGATGACCTTAGCAATGCACTTCCTCAATATGCTCGATACGGTATTGGTCGTGATGACGGAAAAGATGCCGGTGAACACTCCGCTATATATTATAAGAAAGATAAATTTAAGTTACTGAAGAGCGGCGATTTCTGGTTGTCGCAAACACCAGATAAACCAGGCAAGGGTTGGGATGCTATCTGCTGCAATCGAATTTGCTCCTGGGTGCAGTTGCAGGATATCGCAAGCAAGAAGAAATTCTATCTATTTAACGCACACTTTGATCACGAGGGCGTGGTTGCTAGGGTAGAAAGTGCTAAGCTGATGATTGTAAAAATTAAAGCGATTGCTGGAAATGATCCAGCACTGTTTACAGGTGATCTGAATGGAGGCCGCAAAAGTGAATGGTATCTGCAATTGGCTAATTCGGGTATACTAAAAGATAGTCATGGCCTAGCACAGTATCCTTATGAGAACAATGCTTCTTTCAATAGTTTTAGAACGCCCCGTGGAATGGAAGTGATTGATCACATCTTTGTAACAAAACAATTTGCTGTAAAAAAATGGGGCATCCTTACAGATACTTATTTTGGTAAATATCCATCGGATCATTTTCCGGTTATGGCTGTTGTGGGCTTGTAACCTGCACTTTAAAACATTCGAGGAATACCCAATTGTGTTTTTCCGGATTCGTGGTATTTTACATTTTCATTTGCTGATGGATTTTCGCTAACCACCGTCCAGGATTGAATGTCACTCCCATTGGGTACTAGAAAAATCGCTTCATTGGGCTTCGTTGCAAAGCTTACAATCGCTCCGCTAAGCACTCGATTTTTTCGATTCATATTGGAGCTGAGCGTTGCTTTTTCCCAAGGCAATTCCAATTTGCAATCAGCACCATGTAAACTTTTCAGTGCAATCCATATTATTTTCCCCGACTTGATTTCTGAGGAGATCACAAATCCTCCTTGTGCATGCAGCGTAAATCGACCATTTTTAGTGGGATCAAAAGCAGGAAACAACCGAATTATTCCATCCTGACTCTGAAGCATTGATTCATTCATGGCGGTTGCCAGCACCGACATCGCCTCCATCGACATGTGACGGAATGGCCAAGCCGGAAGAGGCACTTTTTCCCCATTGGGAGATCCAATAATATTTACAGAATTGGTTTTGAAATAAGATGTACCATGCGCATCTTCCTCCACTTCTGAACTAATATGTCCCCAACCATTCACGAAAAATTGCCACTTAGCAGGAAACTGTGCCAGATTGATGGCTAACTCCTTCGCTAATCCAAGACGCGCCATCACAATGGGAACTGGCTCCCATCCCATGTTCTCAGTGCCATACAATCGCAGCGTAGAAGTCATCACTTTGAACAAGGATTCATCTTTTTGTTTTAATCCCACTAATCCGGAAGGAAAAACAGGCGACCATGGCACTGCAGGAAAGACCCCATCCAATATGCGAAACTCAGCGGGCTTGGGGTTTTTGTCATCTTTAGGAAGTAGGTCTGCATATTGTGGATCGCCCGTTTCATACCAGGTTGTCAGCCAGCGCTGCTGCTGAATGCCCCAACCAGCAGCTATAATCTGATTTCCCGGAGCTGGATATTCTTTAAAAATACCCCTGTTAATGACCGCTCCGTTTTCATTCTGTCTAATCAATCCTGGACCTGCTTTTACCACTGGAAGGGGCGCTAAATGATCGAGGATATCTTTGTAAACCTTATTCTCTGGACCATCCTCCCCAACAGTTTTAAGCGCTTCTAGTGCAACTGAAAATAACGTTCGAGCATAGACTAATTCTGTAAGCCCATCATGCAGCTTGATTGTTCCTTCGTAGCCAGTGCCTTCTTTGGCATGATACAATCCATCACCTTCTTTTATCAGCAAGGATTGAAAAAAATGAGTCGCCTCCAAAATAAATGGAAGCGCTTGTTCTTTTAAAAATTGTTTATCCTGGGTGAATTGATATTGCCTCCAAAAATCTAAGGCGATCTCTGCTACAGGAGTGTGATTATCCTTAACATCCGAATCAATTCGATTGTATCCATTTCTATTGGTAACATCTGAAATAAATGCGCCTTCAGATTGATAAAAATCCTTCGCATCTTTCTTTGCAAATCGAAGTGAATTAAATCTAAAATCAAGATAGGGTGTTACTAAATCATGAAATCCAGCAGCATTTAATGGCCAATAGAGCTGTTGCTGATTCCAATGAAAATAAAAATTCCACTGTTGAATATCGTGATTCCATCCCCATGAGCCATTGTTAAAGCGCCCTGGATATTTTGCTCCTTGTGAAGCATTTGCATAATACATGGTCAAATACCAGAGGTTATTCAAATAATCATCGCCATAATCTACAAACGAGCGATTCCAGATCGATTTCCAATAGGCTGAATGAGTTGCCAATTTTGACGCTATATCTTGATCTTGTAATGCAATGATTTTATGCTTAACCTCCGTAATTGGATTGCCAAAAATAGGAGAACTAACAGCAAATGCTAATTGGGCCTTCTTATCTTTTTTTCCACTTAGCAAAATAGAAGCCATCCGCGAATGATCCCGCGAAGTACTAACTTTCAATCCATTGGTCTTGAGCACTGACCCTGCAACAGCAAACGTTCCGCTAGTTAGTTGCTGGGTTATATAAACATTCTTATCTTCTGCCATCGCCTCCGTTCCTGCAAGTCCAATCTCTGCATCTCTTTTCATTCGGGTATACCACATCGAGAAGGTTCGTGAACCGAATCGATCAACCGATATTTGCATAGGTACATCCTCTTTGAAAGCGCTTTCTACATCACAAAGCAATAATCCTGATTGATGATCAATAAAAGCCGAAAAGGCCAGATGTCCAAATGGCGTTGAGCCATCTAATATTAGTTTTGCATCAGACAGACTAAGTCGAGCCTTAAAATCGGTAAGATAGAGTGTATTAAAAACTGGAAATTTAAAATCAATCTCAATACGACAAGCCTGTCTTTGAGTCGTATAATAATCGTATTTCTCAGTCCAAGTTTCTGGTTTATCCGATTTAGCATCGTCCCATAAATCACACTTATTGATAACCATAATAATTTTAGACCCTTCGCACCACACCAATGCCGACACATCGCCATTACCCAATGGAATACCCTGCATCGGATCAACTGGAGGACTTTTATACACCAAATCATAGCGCGAGATGCGCCCAGGCCATCCAATATTCCAAGAAAAAGAGGTAGGATTAAATGAAGAACTGATGCTCGTATGCTTGTTTTTTAAACTATCAGATAAACAGATGGCAGACTTAGGCAAACAAAACAATACAACAAAAATGATCGTAGTGAAAATTGGAACTATGAACTTCGTCTTCCTAGAATAAGATGCAGTAACAATCGGCATAGCAAAAAATTTAAAGTCAGTCAATTGGAGAATAAAAAATTGGATTACTTAGGTGTAAAAATAGGGAAAGGAGTTTTATAGTTTTTTGATATTTTTTGGTAACCAATTCCATATATATTAAAATGAGTGGATTTAACCCTATTGAATGTAGAATTATTTGTTTTTTTTCAGTTATAATTTAATATAATTGGTTACTTTTAAATTATAATGAATGGTGTATTTCATACAATTTAAATTTTACCTTTTAAATATTACCCACATGGAAATTTTTCACCCCATTTTTGAGCAACTAAGAAGATTTTTTGGAATGAGTGGAATTCTGGAGATTATTCAATCAGGGAACTACGAAACTTTACTTACTTATAAGGGCATCAAGAGTGTGCTACAACCCCTGCTGCAAATCACTTTAATATTTGAACTAATAAGAGGTTTGTTATATCGTAAGTTTAAAGTAATTAATTATAAAATATCCTTTTTTGCCTATGTACTCAACTCCATCATAGGAAGGTATATTTCGATTGGGATGACCGTAATTATGATTGGGCTGCTTGAAAAATATGCGATTATAAACATCTCCTTTACTTGGTACTGGTTTGTTTACGGATATATCATTTGGGAATTTGGGCATTTCATTTACCATTTTCTAGCACATAAAGTACGCTTATTTTGGTGTTTACATTCTACACACCATGCACCAGAAAGTATGCATTTGGGTATTTCCTACGCGCACTTTTTTTTAGAAGGCCCTTATGCAGACATCATTAGAACTTCCATTTGTATTTTAGCGGGTGTGCCGCCGCCCATGTTATTTGTAATCATGTTCATTGACGGATATTGGGGCTCATTTATTCATATTGGAGACACCATGATAAAAAATGCAAAATTAGGTTTTTTAGGAAACCTTATTTTAACGCCATCACATCATCGTGTTCATCATGCAAGAAATCCAATTTATATGGACACCAATTATTGTAATTTATTAAACATTTGGGACAAGATTTTTAAAACCTACCAACCTGAATTAAAAGCGATTCCTGTGGAATATGGTATTACTAGAACCGTTAAGCCCAATAATTTTTTGGATGCGTATGTGGGGGAATTCACCTTATTGGGAAAGGATATTTACAATGCTCCTGGTATCTTAAATAAAATACGCTACCTATTTATGCCTCCAGGTTGGAGCCATACTGGTGATCATAAAACATCCAAGGTAATGCGAGAACTATTTTATGCTGATCAGAATAAAAGTTAGCGGATGGGGTAGAGAATCCTAATTATATGATCAGGTATTTCCGCTCCGAGCGAAATTGGGCATTGGATAGGCTACAGGCAAAATAATCTAAGTTAGAAATTTAAGCAGAACAACTTCAACAAGAAATGAACCCTTATTAACAATTGATCATGCTTGACAGAAGACTTTTTATAAAAAATTCTGCGCTATTAAGTACTAGTGCATTACTTGGCAATAGCAACCTATTTACTATACAACCTAATGCCAGCAGAAGTTTTGGTCTTTGTGTGAATACAAAAACGCTCAATAGCTTTCCCGATTATATCAATATCATTTCCTCCAGTGGCATTAACGAAGTGTGGATGCCTTTATTTATAAATGGTTACTGGCCTTATCCGATGGAGGATATTTTACTTTGGAAAGAAAGATTTGAAAGAAAAGGAATTGCAGTGAATATGGTAAGTGTTCCTTTTGGACATCCCGGCGGCTCCTTAGGCGACGCTCAAAATTATGATATCACACCCCAATATTGGCCTAGACGGGTTGACATTGATGGGAATAAATTTTCAGGAACATCCGTACATCCAAATGTCACCCAAGAAAATATAACGGTCATTCAAAAAGTTGATAAATCCGGATTCAATAAATTATTTCTGGATGATGATTTTCGGCTGGCAGCATCTCCTGGTAATATTGGCGGATGTTTTTGCGATGACCATCAAAATGAATTTATTACCAAATACGGCTATGCTAAAAAAGATATGGAGCAATTAAGCAACTCCATCAAAAAGCGCAATTTGGATTCAATCGTACGCAATTGGATCGAATACAATTGTGATCAACTTACGCATTCTTTCAAGGCTCAACAGGCCGCTGCACCCCATGTTAAACTTGGCATAATGGTGATGTATCTGGGTTCGGAAAAAGCAGGTATCCGTCTGGGTGATTACAAAGAAGCCTTATTTAGAGTGGGTGAATTAATGTTTAGTGATAAACATTTTTCCCCCGTAAAAGGAAAAACGGATGAACTCTTTAGTTCACTTTTTCACCGAAGATTTGTTAAACCAGAAATGGCATATAGCGAAACCACTGCTTATCCTGCAAATAAACTGTCAGCAAAAAATATGGCAGCAAAGCTGCATATATCTACCATTTCCGATGTGCGAAATACGATGATGATGAGCGGATTAGACCCCTTCCCTTTTAGTCATTGGACTACGCTTGCTCCAACTATTAAAAAAGTTGCCGCTATGCATAAAAAGATAGCGGGTCAAAAGCTAGTGGGCCCATTTAAGCACTATTGGGGAACAAGTAGCAGGATGATCGGCGACGATAAGCCCTACAGTCTTTTTCTAGCTGCTGGAATGCCTTTTGAGGTTACTGATATACCTGCAGCTGATGGCTGGACTTTCCTTTCTGATTTTGATATTGAAGATGTTTCTGCAGGGACCTTAGAATCAAAGGGAACTACATTTATTTATGGTTCAAATAAAGAAAAAAAAATAAATGGGATGAGATTTATTGCAGAAGATCTTACAACAATTTTTACATTCAAACAAGAAATTATTCCTTTGCTGAAGGGTGTACCCTATGTTGTTGAAGACAAACCCGTGGTATGTGCATGGTATCCTAAAATCAAGACGGTGCTGTTGTGGAACTTATCAGAAACCAAAGAAGTATTTACAGTAAAATTGGATTACAAAATACAAACGGTTGAAATAGAGGGATTGGACTCAAAGCTAATCGCTATTTAATTAAGAGCATTTATGTCCGTCTTAAAAACAAGGTGTAGAAAACCCGACCCTAAGCATCGCCGAATTTTCCAGCGCCATAGCTATTTCTATCCCCTTGTATCATTTATTGAAATACGCCAATTTTAATCTGGCCTACCAAAACGAACTGGGCCGTTTTTTTGCATTTCTTCCATAATTTTTTTCATGTTATCCGTAAATTGTTGCCTCGTCATTATTTCTCCCTTGGTTGGTTTTACCAATTCCTTTTTTGAATACTTGCCAGAAATTTCAACGGCAGCAGTGATAGACGCTCCGTTATCTGAATTTACTTCTAGGATAGCTCCCGGTAAACCGGAAAAATTTTCAGGTCCCACGGCAACAGGAATGTCTTCGGCATACCAAACCACCACTTCTATCTCTTTGGGCTTATTGTCGGCCCTTACAGAATCTCGCCTAGGACCTCCAGGAGGTGGTCCTCCAAAATTCATTCTCATCATTTGACCCACTGTAGTAGTAGTCGCTTTTTTACAAAGATGTTTTGCAATGACCTTGGTTTCCTCAGATATTTTCCATTTTATTTGTCTTACTGAATCAATCACCAAAAAATCTTTTTCAAAAAATGAACGCGCTTCATACTGCATTTGATTTGTAAGATCAGTAAAGGTGGTGGTTGAAGGCATCCTAAATACCATGCGCTGCCCGCCTCTGTCACCGCCACTACTAGCAAAAGGATCTGGTGCATCTTCTTCAATGACCGATTTAAACAAACAGGATTGCTCATTGAATAATAGCTCAAATTTATCAGTTCTGGTTTCAGGAATTCTAGCCCGCATTTCAGGATCGGTAATGTTTCTTCGCATATTGACTACCCGCTCATATACAATTTTACCCTCTTTCATTTGGGCAACTGAGCTAGCACAGCTGGCTATTATTAAGGCTGATACAAATAATATTATTTTCATGTGTTGCTATTTTTTTAACAATATAAATTTAGTGCTTTTAATCCGATCGCATCATAAATGTGCGAGGGCCACCATTTCGACCACCCAGTCCAGATTTTTGTAAACTATAGGTAACCCCCATTAAAAAATATTGGCTAATCACGTTGTATTGCTGGTCAATAATTTGAGATTGAGATACGGTATGACTAATGCCAGCACTTTTGTTTAGGAGATCATAAGCACTAAGTTTAACCTCTGCCCGTTTGTTTTTCATGAAAAATTTGGAGAAAAAAGCATTCCATATTGGGATAGCTGTATTATAGCCCGCAGCTCGCCCAGAATTGATGGTATAATTTATTGACTGATTTAGCACTAAACCCCAGGGTAAATAATTGGTAATCTCTGCCGAATACACCCTAGTTAGATAATTGGTATTTAAAGAAGGATTTTTTGCATTATTGGTAATGCTATATGAATACCTTGTTGACATATTAATATCAATCACTTCACTTAGTTGGTAATTGTAGGTAAGGGAAGGGCCTGCACTTTTAATCACAATGGTATTCAACGCTCCGTTGGAGAAAGACACATTGTTATTCAGGCCTGCATTTAATCCAAAATTGATCCTTGAATGAATCTTTTTCAAACCGAATCCATAGTTGGCATTGCCATTGATCCTATACACCCCATTAACGTTTACTGGCTTGGTAAGTATCGTACGATTAGGTAAAATACTGTCATGATTTACAATAGAATTATTAGACACCGCTGCATTTAAGAAGGCGAAAAAGTTTTTTTGTGATATGAACTTAGACGAAAAAAAACGCAGATTTAAATTATGCGTATACGTTCTTTGCAAATCCGGATTTCCCATAACCGGATTGTTGATATTGCTGATGTCTAATACCGGCTGTAACTGTGTTAACGAAGGTTGAGAAGTAGAGGTCCGATAATTAAAGTTTAAATTTTTGGTGCGGGAAAAATTAAACTGCATCATAGCAGCGGGTAGCAGGTCAGTGACCTGCTGGTTCACTTTTGTTTGAGTGTTGATATTCGTTCCATTTATTTGCGTGTTTTGCACCGAAACTCCTGAAGAAAAACTAAACATTTTTTGATTGGTCCTGAAATTCATACCGCCACCCGAATACAAATAATTGCTTTCATATTCGTTGGTCAACCTACTATTCAATAAATCATGTTTGCCGTCCACTTTATTGATATCATATACTATTTTATGGCTTGCTCCATCACTTTTACTTACAAAGGAATTGAATTCTAATAAAGATTTCTTACTCATTGGCTCCGTGTATACCAAATTGGCTGAATAGCTAGATGAAGTTCCATTTCTGACATTTTGCTGATCAATCAAAGAATCTTTGGTGATCATTGAATTTAGGTAGGTTTTAATATTTGAAAGTTGTAACCCATTGGAACTGGATTCATTGTATCCATAAGTAATCGTCGATGAAATGGTGCGGCCTTTTTTGGCGAATTTTTTTCTTAACAACAAGTTGCCCGAAGCATTGAATGCATCTGTCGCATTAGAGGAAGTTGTTTGGGAAGTATTGGCCAATTTACCATCTGGCAATTCGGTAGTTGAATTAGCTGTTCCTGAAGAATTGGAGTGTTGAGTAGTGATATTAGGCGTAAATTTAAATGAGAACTTATCAGATACCTTTTGATCTAAAGTGCTACCAAATTTCCCCTGCTGGTCTTTTGATTGAGAATAGGAATTTGAATTTTGATTAAAAAAATTGCCCGGCACAAGATTTTGAATAAAGGACTTGCTAATTATATTACGATCGATATCACTGCCTGAAATATTTGAATTAAAATCACTGGTTTTATTATTGAATACATTAGAGTAATTTCCTCCTCCTGCATACGTGTTTGCAACGCCTTGTGAATTAGCGCCCCCCATATCTGATATTCCTCCACCACCTCCTCCCCCGCCAATCATCATCCCTCCGCCCGCACCTGGTCGCATACCACCACCTGCCCCTGAAAAATTGGCTATATCGCCAAAAGAAAACCCCTGCCGATTGGTATTATTGGCCATTGCTATCAATGAAATTTGTTGATCATCGTTTAAACGATTCAGGTTGCCCTGCGCATCCCATCTGCCTGGATCTCCGGCTGCTGCACTCAACTTTCCAAAGGTTGAATGATTTCTGTCTTTTTTTAATTTAATATTAATACTGGTTTGCTCATTGCCATCATCCACTCCGGTAAACATAGACTGGTCAGATTTTTTATCAAAGACCTGTATTTTATCAACTGCATCTGCAGGCAGATTTCGAGTTGCCATTTTTGGGTCCCCGGTAAAAAATTCTTTCCCATTCACAAATACCTTTGAAACAGATTTTCCATTTATTGTAATGGCCCCAGCTTTATCCACTTCAATACCCGGCATCTTTTTTAACATATCTTCCACTACTCCATTGGGTAATGTTTTAAAATTTTCGGAATTAAATTCAATGGTGTCGTTATTAATTACTACTGGAGGCCTTTTGGCTATCACATCAATATTTTCCATCTTACCGAGGTCTAGCATATAAATTTTACCCAAAGATAATTTTGCGGATGACCCGACTTTAAATGCAAGCCATAAAGGATGGTAACCCACATATGAAACAGATAGCAGGTATTTACCTGCTGTTACATTTTTTAACTGAAAATATCCTTCTTCATTGGTTCTGGTAAAACTAATTAAAGAGGAATCTTTGGCCCTTGCCAAAGAAATGGTAGCTGAAATCAGGGGTTTATTTAAAGTGCTATCCGTAATAGTCCCTTCAATCAAAATATTTTGAGCACTTAACAAATTGCCTGCAAAGAGACAACAGGTAATTAGAAATATTATTTTTACACCTTTTGATTGATTCATAAAATACCAGATTTATAAAACACTAATTCACAATGAAAACTTGTTTTTATTACAAATTTGTGCGACTAAATTAAAACTAATAAGCCATAAATAGGTGTCGTCCGAAGAAAATGGGCTATTTGCTGCATTCAGAAAGCATTAAATATTGCTAAACAAGATCAAACTTGAATACATATCAATTTTTCAATTGTTTAGATATTCAAATCTCCAGTGAATGATTTTCCATAAACTAATAAGTACTTGCTGGGCTTTTTGACAATAGAATAGATCAGCAAGATTACTGTACCTTCATATTGTTAAAAGGTAGTGAAATTACTTGACACACAGAAAATACTTGTGGGTGCTAAACTTAGCAATACTGAACAAGCGATACTGGAAGAATTAAGTGAGAAAGGATTAGAAAATAAGACTCAACCCAAGATGCTGGGCTTGTCGAAATTCAACTGCATTGACGCCATCATTAAAACCGTTGTAAATATTATAGCATATGATTTATTCTTCTAGAAATGGGATCCTTGTTGCAAGTTTGGCCTTATGTTCAATACTAAGCCATTCATCGGTAATAGCTCAGGAATGGAGTACTTCGAAAAATTCAAGTGGACTTGAGCCGGCTAAACTGCAAGATTATTTTCCAAAACCAAAACATGGCAATACCTATGTTATTGCCCACCGTGGCGCGCATGTTGGGATTCCTGAAAATTCATTAGCAGCCATTCAAAAAGCCATCGACCTAGGTTGTGACTTCGTTGAGATAGATACTCGAGCAACAAAAGATGGGCGCATTGTTAGTGTACACAATGCTGAAGTGGATCGTTATGTGATTGGAAAAACAGGAAAGGTAAAAGATTTCACCCTTGAACAGATTAAGCAATTAGACATTGGGGAGAATTTAGGCCCTGAATGGAAAAACACAAGAATCCCTGGTATTGAAGATATCCTGCAGTTGTGTCGGGGCCAGATAGGCATCTACCTCGATCTTAAAGAGCCCTTAGTTCCTGAGCTGCTTCGAATAATTCATACATATGATATGGAACGGGATATCATCTGGTATATATCGGCTTCTCAGGTTGAGGTGATTAAAGAATTACAAGACCTATGTTATAAATGTATAGCGATGCCCGACCCTGGTCCTGAAAAAAACATCCTGAAGGTGGAGCAATTATTTCGTCCCCGAATTTTAGCAAGTGATATGGGACAGCTTAGTGAGCAATTTGTAAAATCAGCGCATGCCGTAAAAGCTAAGGTCTTTGTTGATGAGAAAAAAGGAAACCCTGCTGAGTGGGAAAAAATTATCCAATGGGGAACGGATGGAATTCAAACCGATGACCCAGCGGCTTTAATTGATTTTCTTAAAACCCGCAAATAAACTAATGGAATGATCTTTACGAGTTAAAGGATGATTCAGTAAGATGCATGCCCCGTATGGTTTTCAGGGCTGGTCGGAAGGGGTGTTTTTTTGCCCACTGCTGCTGTTTGTCGCCTTGCTTTTCTACCAGAAATACAGCAACTTAGTTTTGTATCCAGTTTCGTCGGTCAGTTAAAATTTCGGGCACTTAATTAAGTTGGTTTTATTGTTATTGAACAACTGAATGATTGAAAATTCAGCCGTGCGATAATAAGCACCTGCTGTTTTATCGGATGAATAGTTAATGTCATAAGAAAATCCGATTCTTAATAGATTGTACTCAACGCCAATATAGGGAATGATTGCATCATTATTTCTTAGCCAAGTACCCAAATACAATTCATAATAACTAGTTGCTCTTCCCGCAATATAATAACTCGCAGCCCCTCCCAAAATTATTTCTCTATAATCCCCTTGTTGCTGGCATTGAAAACTAGTATGAAAAGTAGTATTCGCTCCCATCGGGAAATACCCACCACCATGAACAGTATACCTTCGCTTAATATAATAATCTGCATTTAAAGTACTAGTTGCCGGTTCTAATAAATGATTTACTGCTGCACCAATATAAAGACTTCTGCCATTTTCATTAGAGGCAGTATAAATAAGTCCCGAATTGATATCTACTATTTTTTTATAAGTATTGGAGATTTGTAAAGGCTCAGATGTAGTCAATGAAAAACCACCCGGTGTAAGCTGGTCTTCGAATTTTGCCAAACTGCTATTAAAATTAGAATTCCCATAGGAAGCTTGAAAACCGAGCGTTAACGAATGGTTGGCCAATTCATCAAAACCTTTTTTAAAAGCAAAAGAACCGGCTAAATAATTTTGTTTTAATAGTCCGTTGCCGCTTTGGTCGGTCAATGCAGATAATCCAACACTTAGTCGATTGTAGGCGGGCATTTTAGTTACTAAAATGGGGGCATCTACAGAAAAAGTAGCCGTAGAAAATGCGTTATTAAAAGAAGCCCACTGATTTCTGAAATTTCCTGCAAGCCGTAAAGAACCATTAAAGTTTCCCGTATTGGCAGGGTTGAGTGTTAATGGGGAAGCGTAAAATTGCGAAAAATTTGCATCCTGCGCGGTCGCGCACAAACCTGTTGTAATCAGTAATAGGAGTATTGTATTATATTTCAACATATAAATTATCTAAACAAAGTTATATTACCCTTTACTTCTTCTGTAGTTCCGTTATTCAAGGTGATGATAATATAGTAAACATAGGTTCCATTTTCTGCTATTTTATTTTTATAATACCCATTCCATCCGCCCAGATATTGATTTGGTTTGGTATTCTTAGCAAGAAAAACCCTTTCTCCCCACCGATTAAAAATTTGAAATTGGTTAACAGAAACTACCTCTTTTCCAGCAATCACATAAAAATAATCATTCACCCCGTCGCCATTTGGAGTAAACACATTGGGCAGTGCCAGATGAGATCGATAATAGGTTTTGATATGCACAAAAGTCGAGTCAGTACAAAAGAACTTATTAGAACCTGCAATTTTATAATCTCTATCAATATTGGTAATAATGACTGGAGCTATACAGTTGGTACAACTCAATGCTTCACTGGGTGTCCAAAGGAGATTTTTGTAAGTGTCTCCTTGGTTAATAATATTGACGGAAAAAGGCTCTCCACGAAATGTATCATAATCAGCGGGCTGCGCTATTAATTTAAAAGGAATGTATTTTTTTTGTAAAATATTATTGGCTGTTTGCAATTCAAATTGAGTGAGGGATCGATTGATATAAACAAATACATCAGGGGTTTGAGTCATTTTTATGATAGCGGGAACAACCGCACATCCATTGGTAAATACAGTAGATGAATCAAGAAAAATGGACCCTAATTTATTGGCGGCTCCCAGCGTAATATCGTTATCGAAATATTCAATTTCAACTTTCTTCTTTAACCGAGTATAGCCATTGGTTAAACAAACTTTTACAGTAACGAGCAAGCTGTCGTTTTTATAACAATCTATTCCAGCACTATCTAAACTTAGGTCAATTGGAAAAACTTTAATAAAAGCAATTGCTGAATCAGTACAGTTAAAACCACTGTTGGCCGTCACTTTCATTAAAACGGTATCTGTAACACTAAGTATTGGGTTGACACAATTAGTACAAGAAAGGCCAGTGACTGGGCTCCACGAAACAGAAAGAAATGGGTCAACTGATTTTTTTTGCACCAATAATGAAAGAGTTGAATTGGTATACACCGTGGTGTCAATAGGAGTGGCAATTATTTTAAATTGAAACTGTTGTATAAAAGCAGTATTGTTGGCTTCGCTCAATTCATCCAACAAATTATTTTCATCAAATACCAATGTCAACGAATCTTGTTTAGGTTTACTCACCCCAATAATTTGAGTGAAAGTGGAAGAAGAACATTTACCCAAAATGTCGGTTGGTAACACAAAGCTATTGTTAAGTTTTTGAGGATTGGGAAGTCCTGGAGATTTGTCATAAAAACTAACGACTGCTCCCGCATGAATGGTATCGTATCCGTTATTATTAATTCCAAAAACAACTCGGATACTATCGTTTTTATAACATTTTACGTCAAATATAGCAATAGAACCGTCTGGTTTTGGATCAAGTACGGTCAAGGTATAAGTGCCAGAATTAGATACACAAGCGCCTTTAGAAGCAATTAGTTTTATTTTATAAGTTCCTGGCTGCAGGAAATCGTATAAAAGGTCTTGTGATACACCCGCATTTGAAAAATTTGCTCCAGTATTATCGGACACAAACCATTGGTAATTGGTTGCGCCATAAGAAGTATTTTGAAAGAGCACTGGGTCTTTATAAATAACACTAGCAGATGCTACTATTCTTTTATCTGGCGAGAACCTTGCCAGCACTCCACAATCAGCCATTACATTGCCCGAATAGGAAGAAACACAATTGCCGGCGGCATTAAAAGCGAGTAATTTTATTACATAGGTCCCAGCAATAGCAACTTGGTAACTAAATGCCTGCGTAGTAGCAGCCAACACCCCATTTACATACCACTCATATGTGGAAGCACCTGTTGAGCTGTTATTAAAAACAACTATGTCTCCCACAACTGGATGTGGATTTGAATACCAATCAAACTTTGCCATTACAGCTCCGTTGCAAGGCGAATTACATCGATCACTATTGAGCAAACTTCCCCCATTAAATATATTCAGAAACGCATGCATCCTGTTTGACTGGCCCTGCGTAAAAACCGTAGGGCAAGGACTGCCATAATCCATGAAATTTGAAATATTATCCGGCATATCTTTGGTAAAAGGCCCAGAGATAGTATCAGTATTGCAAGTGTTGTCGGGGCTTGCACAAGGAGAAGATTTGGTGCTCTTGTCGGGCGGTGTGTCACATACCAAATCTCCATCAAGGGTACAATCTGCATTGGCACAATTTTGTCCTTGAAAAGTATGTAATAAAGATAAGTAGTGACCCATTTCATGGGCCACCAAGGGGCCGCTCATGCTACTAACCACTAAGCCCCCACCAGCTGAAGCGTAACCTCCATAGCCCATTCGTTGCCAGCTACCACATTCAAAAATAGTAGGTGGTATTTCTCCCTTAATTGCAGAAACCAGCCAAATGTTTGCATAAAATGCAGGATCCCATTGCGTCAAAGTAGCCAATACACCCGACTCCAAATCAACATCTATATTTTCGTAGTAAGTATTGACACGATCGATGCCATTGGTTACAGATCCGTCGGGCGCTGTATTTGCCAAACAAAATTGAATGCCTGTATTCACTCCCAGCGTATCTACTGAATAAGTTCCTTGGTGTGCAAATGCGGCATTTAACTCTTTTATGCCATCTATGACCATTTGGTCTGTTACAGATTCGGGGTTCGTGTTAATAATATGAACCACAACAGGGATCGATACAATACCCGTAACAGGTGATATCGAAGTGTTTTTTCCAGTACCCCTACGAAGAGCTTTAACCCGCTTGGGGCTAGTGATATTCGTGGCAGAATTGTATCGCCGAATTTGCTCATTCATTTTTATTTCATTCGACCGGAAGGCTGCATCCATCCGTAGATTTTGTAAAAGATTGTCAGCACCACAGGTAGCAGATTGGGCAAATGTGTCAATATGGTTTAATAAAACTAAGGTCGATATAAGCAGGAATAAACCAAGCAGCCCCTTTTTATTTTGCATAGATGGGATATTGAGTGAAAGATTAGGCTAACCGCTTTTTAAAGATAATGACAATGACAAATTTGAATTAATTGAACCAACACATAACACTATGTTTTTTTTTACAAAACAGTAAGTTCAGATAAATACAAACCACCCATCTTCAAAATATATAGTGGTGTATATTGCTAAGCAAATATAGCGCTTTGCAAATAATCATAGCTTGCCTGTTATAATACCCAATCCGCTATTCCGCTATAAAAAGCTTCGCGATTAGGCACAAATTCCTTGAAGAAGGAATTCCATAAAGGCCGATTGGATTTTTTTTGAAAAACAGCTACTTCAGTCTGCGAAAACAACTACAAAAAAAAATGGACTAAGAATACGATCGCTGCACATATATTTTAAAACAAAATATCTTCACCAACCTACCATTTAAATACGAACCATAATGATCAATCCATCTTCTGCTATCATCGATCAGGATAGGAGGCAGTGAACCATGGAAGCATCCTGACCACCGATCAAAAGGATGTTTTTTAAAAAATAAATAAATTCCACAACAATCTAACTGCCATTTTTGTTTACAACAAAAAATATACAATGAACGCCCAAGTATTGAAATTAAAGGAGAAAATACAAGCATCAAGGTCTGAGCTGCTAGCCCATAGCGTTTATACCCAAATCAATGATTTAAAGGGCTTGCAAAAGTTCGCGGAATTCCATGTTTTTGCCGTTTGGGATTTTATGAGTTTATTAAAGTCCCTACAAATAGGGTTAACCTCTGTGGAAATACCCTGGATGCCCAAAGGTTCTGCCAATACCCGGTTTTTAATCAATGAAATTGTGTTGGGCGAGGAGTCTGATGTGGATGAACAAAACAATCGGATTAGTCATTTTGAACTATACCTCCAAGCGATGCGCCAAATGGGAGCCCCCACCCTGCACATCGACTCATTATTAACCGATATTGCAGCAGGAAAAGACATTCACCCGGCAATTGAGGATTCTACTTTACCCATTGAAGTGAAACGGTTTTTGGCTTTCACTTTTGACATTGTTCACAATGCGCCATTGCATGTAAAGGCGGCCGTATTCACTTTTGGAAGGGAGGATCTGATACCGGACATGTTCAATCAGAT
Organism: Chitinophagaceae bacterium; assembly: GCA_947468255.1. Taxonomy (GTDB): domain Bacteria; phylum Bacteroidota; class Bacteroidia; order Chitinophagales; family Chitinophagaceae; genus Ferruginibacter. Next base: position 24,578 of record CANIMM010000014.1, read on the forward strand.
TTTAAACGAAGTATATGCCACCCATCCCGAAAAGGTTTCCATATTCAAATATTACATTGAAAGGCATA
>CANIMM010000015.1 GCA_947468255.1 Chitinophagaceae bacterium
AAATTTCCAATCGAAACCGGTTGTTTTACTAACGGTAACCGTTAATGGCCATCCCAATAAGCCAGACTCCACCAATTTTTTGATGGGTTTCACCGGGCTCTTCATACCGTAAAAGTTATCTGAAAATCTGAACCAGGTATTAAGGCGAAACATTCTTCCATATTGTTTTACCGCTTCTACTACCCGCTTGCCTTCACCAATCGTTCTTGTCATTGGTTTTTCACACCAAATATCTTTACCTGCCTTCGCTGCATCAATCGATATAATGCCATGCCAATGGGGAGGTGTGGCAATATGTACAATATCTACTTCGGGCAGTGCTATCAATTCATGATGGTTCTGAAAAGTTTTTACTCCGCCGCCAATCATTTCAGCCGCTTGCTTCAAATGCGCTGTATCTACATCACAAATAGCTACTACCCTTGTTCCGGCATAGGGAATATGCCCACGACCCATGCCGCCCACTCCAACAATGCCTTTTGTAAGTTGATCACTAGGTGGAATAAACCCTCTACCTAATACGTGCCTAGGCACGATGGAAAAGCCTGCGATAACTGTTGCTGAATTACGCAGGAACCGAAGCCTGCTTTTTTGAGAAGTTGGTTTCATGTTTTCAAAAAATTTTTCTTGAATGATTGATTAGGAAATTGATGCATTTTGGTTGCTAACTGCTTTCCGCTAGAAATTTGAATAAAAACTATCTACAGATATAAACCAGCTATAAACATACAGTTTATTCTGCAGTTACGGATTAATGAGTTGCTATTTTTTTTGAAGAAGCCATTCCATCGCCTTCCAAGCGCAAGTTGGCCATTATTTTATTTTTTTAGATCTATTAAAATTATAACGCATTTTGATACTTTCTTTTAAAACTATTCCAGGTATCGAGTGATTGAGAAAGCGCCGCTTGGGCATCTACTTTAATATTGTAACACTGCAATCCAAACATTCCATTATACCCCTTATTTTTTACCAATTGAACGAAATCATAGGTATTAAAACTTCCAGCGCCAAGGGGTTGTATCAGCCTATTCCAATCCATATTTTTGGTATTGCCGGAATCAGCTCCGCAGATAGAAACCATCATTAGATAGGGCATGACCCTGGTTACCGCTGCTTCGATTTGCTCCTGCCCTTCAACCTTAAGGAAATGACAGAGATTAAAAACTATCCCAATATTGGAACGGCCGGCCATTGTAGCAATTTTCAAAGCATGGTCAATGGATTCGCAGTAAAGTGAAAAATGAGGATAGATTGCAAGCTTTACATGGTAGTCGGCCGCATAATCCGCCAATTCAGTAAGTATTTCAACTAATTTCACATCGCCTTCTAAATGGCTGTTCTTGTATAATTTACTGTTGATGGGAAATGTGATTAAAAGATTGCGGTCCTTAGCATCCCTAATAATTTTTTTTAGTTGTGTGTCGCCATGGACAATCCCCTGATCAATGTTTAATTCAATGTACATTTCGGGCAATTCCAAGCCTTCTCGATCGAGTGCTTTTCGAAACTCAAAATAATTTTCTTCGCCACTCCCCGAAATAGCTTTATAGCCAATTTTTTTTACCAAGGCTGCTTGATCCTCAAAACTTTTAGGTGCATTGGGAAGATTCATTGCATTTCCAAAGCAATAAAAGGGGTTGTTGAACTCCTTAATTTGTGCAAAGCAACCCATCGATAAATTGGCTACTATCATCACCAATACCATTGAAATCCCTTTCATATTTGTTGATTTATTTTTTACTGCAAAACCCAATCGTACACAAACTGTTTTGTCTGATTAATTCAAGCAACAAATTACGGCATTGAATGAATACTATTTAAAATAACAATGCCCATTTCGGAAATGCCCATTATTGCGCTATAATTCAACGAATTTATCCAGGATAAGTGAATCAATGCTTATTTTCACCTAGCCAAATAGATACCCTATTGCCATTTGGTAAACAATAAAAAGTATAGTAAAACTATCATTATTGCTAAAAAAATTTAGGCATACTGTACTAAAATGAATATTTTCATATATCAAACCCCAGTGGGTGGTATTTGAATGTAAAATTTGAATTAACCCAATCGGAACTCGTCGATTGGGTTAGCCATGTTTACAGCAATGGGGAAATAGAAAAAATCATTCCACTTAGCAGTGAAATCAATTAGCGCAGTACTAGCATTTATTTAAAACCTTACAAAAAATACCGAATGAAAAATTTTCCAACCCGTGCCAAAATTGTAATTATCGGAGGTGGCGTAGCCGGTGCATCGATAGCTTATCATTTGGCTGTGAGGGGTGAAACAGATGTGGTAATCCTTGAACGCGGTGAACTGACTAGTGGCTCCACGTTTCATTCGGCAGGTCTGGTTGGTCAATTAAGAGGATCCGTATCACTTACTTCCATGATGATGTATAGTGCTGAACTATACCGAAAACTAGCCAGTAATCCAGACACCGATCCCGGTTGGATAGAATGCGGAGGTATCCGACTTGCTTGCACACCTGAGCGGGTGCAGGAATTAAAAAGACAGGTGGGCTGGGCAAAAACATTTGGGCTTCCCCTAGAAGAAATTACTCCCGATGAGGCACAAACGCTTTTTCCATTGATGTCGACTGAACATGTATTGGCTGCCACCTATTTACCTACCGACGGTTATTTAGACCCAAGCCTACTTTGTAATTCACTGGCCAATGAAGCAAAAAGAATGGGAGTGCAGGTGTTTCAGCAAACCCGTGTACTTGCCATTACTACCCACAACAACCAAGTGGTGTCGGTAACCACTGATAAGGGGATAATTGAAACTGAAATGGTAGTTGCCGCGGCTGGACTTTATACTCCCGAAATAGGCCGTATGGTGGGAGTTCGGGTACCCATCGTACCAATGAGCCATCAATATATGGTCACTTCCGCATTCAGGGAGGTGAATAAAAATACGCCGCGCTTACCCACTTTGCGCGATCCCGACAACCTAGTATATTATCGCGAAGATGGGGCGGGCTTGGTGATGGGGGGATATGAAAGACAATCTGCCCCCGCGTTCTTAAATGATCAATTGCTGGACCAAGTGCCAGCTGATTTCAATGGAAAACTGCTGACGGAAGATTGGAGTCGTCTAGAAGAAATTGCTGTTAACTCTGCGATGCGCGTGCCTGCAATGGAGCATGCGCCGATCCGAAAAATAATCAATGGGCCAGAAGCTTTTACACCCGACAATGAATTCTGCATGGGACAATCGGCTGTGAAAGGATTTTTTGTAGCGGCTGGATTTTGTGCTCATGGCATTGCGGCTGCAGGTGGTGTTGGTAGGGAAATGGCTGCATGGCTTATGGATGGAGCACCTACCATGGATCTTTGGGAAATGGACATTCGCAGATTCGGTGCTCAATACCAATCCCCTTCCTTTACATTGGCAAAAGTAGTGGAGAACTATGAAAGCTACTACGATATCCGCTACCCTGGTGATGACCGCCAAGCCGGAAGGCCACTGAAGATGAGTAGTGCATATGATTGGCATAAAAACCATCAGGCGGTATTTGGAGAAAAATCTGGATGGGAGCGGGTCAATTATTATGCAGCAAATGAAAACGCTGATTTTGAATCACTCCGACCCACCGGCTGGGCGGGCAAAAACTGGAGTACTGCCATCGTTACCGAAGCCATGGCTACCAGAGAAAAAATTGGACTCTATGACGAGTCTTCCTTTTCTAAAATCGAAATTAAAGGACCCGGTGCCGCAGCATATTTAGAATTTTTATGTTCCAACCATGTCAATAAAGGACCCGGACAAGTTACCTACACCCAAATGCTTAACCAGCATGGTGGCATTGAAAGTGATGTAACTGTTACTCAAATTGACTCAGATACTTTTAGAATGATCTCCGGCACCGCTTTGCATAGCCATGATATGGCCTGGCTTACAGAACATTTGCCAACCGATGGATCTGTAACGCTCCGTGATCTAACGGCATCGCTTACCTGCTTTGGCATCTGGGGGCCATCTGTTAGAACCATGCTATCGGCCATTACCCAGCAGGATTTATCAACAGAGGCCTTTCCTTATTTATCCATGAGAGCAACTACCCTCGGAAATTATAAAGTACAATTGGTAAGAGTAACTTTTGTAGGTGAATTGGGCTATGAAATATATACCGATGCAGCCAATGGATTGGCGGTATGGGAATTGCTTTGGAAAACAGGACAGCCATTTGGCATCGTTGCTTGTGGATACAAAGCAATTGATTCGCTCAGATCTGAGAAGGGGTATCTCTATTGGGGTTCCGATATCAGTCCGGATGAAACGCCCTATGAGGCAGGCTTAGGATTTGCAGTAGCCAAGGACAAAGCTTTTCTTGGAAAGCAAGCTTTGCTGGGACACCACCCAACAAAAAAACTAGTAACCATGCTATTGGAGGATCCAAAAGCAATCGTATTGAGCAATGAGCCGGTAAGAATCAATGACACCATTTTGGGCCGGGTTACCACCGGATCTTATGGCGCAAGCATTCAATCATCGATTGCTTTTGCCTACTTACCCATTGAATACACAAGCATCGGCACACAAGCCGAGGTATTGGTATTTGGCAATTGGATCAAGGCTACGATTGTAAAAAGCCCTTTGTATGATCCGAAGGGATTAAGGGTTAGGAGTTGATGCGGGGTTTAGGGGTTTAGGTGTTTAGAGGTTTAGGAGTTTAGGAGTTTAGAAGTTTAGGGGTTTAGAGTTTAGGGGTTTAGGCCCTTTTCCTTTTTTTCAGGTAACAACTCCAATCTCGTCGACTTAAACCTGCCTTTTACTATTTCGCCCGATACTTCTGCCATCCGAATTGCATTGCAAAATCCATCCTTTGCATGGGCATCCCCTTTCGAATCAATGTTGAAGCCATCTACAAAATATGCCTTCCCCTTCATTCTAATTGCAAGGTCGCAGTCCTTACCCGGGAGTCCAAATTGGCATTGGCCACAGGCCACTTCTACTATCTGAGCCTGTTTTTGGCAATACACTTGCCCGGCTATGAAGTGGACAAGTAGCAAGAAGATGATTTTTTTCAAAATGGTAAAATTAAATGGTTAAGAAAAACTTTTTTAAAATATATTATAATAATTATGAATATGTAAAAAGAAGTACTATCTTGCACTCGGTTTTTCATAGGATATTGGATTTTAAAGCGGGGCTGGATTTCTATCCGGCCCCTAATTGTAAGCCTAGTCAAACAGCGTTAATAAATCGTATTAAATGGCACTGTTTAATTAATGAGAATTATTAATATTTTTAAATTATACAAAACAAATAAATGTCATTTATTTGTTAATAAATAAATGACATTTATTAAACAATTTTAATGGTGTAAATAATTTTATTATTAATATTTGCAAAATAATATAACCCTACCCCTAAAGAAAATTGTAAATTTATGAATCGAATTAAATTTTTGGAACTGCCCATCCAACTCCAATTAGCTGAACTTTCATCCAACGGCAACTTTATTGACTCCATTATAAAAGGAGTTTATTTAGTTCGCCTTTTAGAGTATAACAATTACTACGTAGAAACCTATCATCACATTGAAAAAAACAGGATCGATAGCATTGTTGCTTTTGAAAATACCAATAAACTTACCCCCTATTTAAAGAAAATAAAATTAGATATTTACCCCCCCCCACAATTATCAGAAATTAATTTAAAATAACAAACCAGCATAAATAAGTCAAATTCTTTTCAGCAATTTTACCAACTACATCGATTTAAGGAGTTAGCAAAATTGTTTAAACCAACTTGTATTCGAGGGATTGAGTGCATCAAGGATGGCATTGCAATCATTCCCCAATTATTTTTTTGGGATTGGAAACATATAAATAGCTGCGTCGCCAGGGTCTAACTCCAAGGAATTTTCATACACACTGGCAGGTACAATTGATCCATCCTTGAGTACTTTTTTAACCGTATCATTTCCATAAAAAGTAAGATCCATGCTATTTAGAAAATCTTTATTGATGACTACCAAAATGTAATTTTCACCATTTTCCAATAATGCAACCAAAGCGGGCTTGCCATTTGTTTCCAACACTTTAATCGCATCGGGCAGTGTGGTGAGCCGAACGGTTCCTGTAGGAATTCTTCCTTTACCCATATGCCTTACCGACACCATTTTTGATCCAAGAAAAACACCTGAAAGGTTTTTAATTTCCTCACTCATCAATTTTATTCTGTCATAAACCACCGTCCTTTTTCCTGCAGCACTAATGGGTGCGCCTCGCTGATCTTCGATTGATGCTGTTGTGAGAGAAGTGGCTGACCAATAGGTGAAATATTGTATGCCCTGTGCACCATACGCTAAATTGCTATACACCTGCAATCGCATAGCAGCCAAGGTTTGTGGAGTAATGTGCCCTTCATCGTAATTAGTAGTAAGTGCAAAAGCCCAAAAAGGTTTGCCAGCTTTTTTCGACTCATCAGAAAACGCTTCTAGATTTTCATACCAACTATCAGAAAGTTTTTCTTTTAAAACAGGATAATAGTCGAAAGAAAGAAATTGCAATGGAATTTGTTTGGCACATTCACTAACATATTCCCGATAGCTACTTGTCCCAAGCCTTGAAGAATCTGCAAAGTTGGGAAAGAGGTTTACATAGCAAAAATGATTTTTGTCAACCGCTTGAATTCGTCTTGCCCAATTTCCCAACTCAGGGTATGCCACCATCGACGGCTCGTCTATGAGGTGATACCCCACCACAGCAGGATGATTCATAAAGCGACGAGCCGTTTTTTCAGGATCTGATTTTAATTCGGGGCAGGAAACCACCATTTTCATGCCCACTTTTGCCGCTACATCCAATGCTTTTTGCATGGCATCGATATCCGGAAAACCGGTAAACTGTAAAGTGATTCCGGCATCTTTCATTTCTTGATAACGAGCAACGGTTGTTTCCCCAGCAGGAATACTATACCATGCCAGAATAGGAATCTGCCCCTTTGAACTTACTCTTTCTTGGGCAGGTACATTTTTGATGCAAAGAAATAAAATTGCACAAAACAGTAGGCTATTTTTCAGTTTCATTTGATTGAATTTTTATAAGGTAAAGCAAACGTATTCTTGAAGGTAGTCTTTTTTGAAAGCCACCACAAAAAACAGAGCTGTTCAAATATTTACTACTGATAAACAAAGTTTTGCATAACCGTCAAGCTCATCAGTGCATCATCAATAGAACAAGGGTTCTTTGTGTTTCCTAAAAAATATTGAACAACTTGTTCAATCATTGGCTGCTGGATATGTATGGGATGAACAAATTTTTGTATATCGCCAGTAGACATTTTTAAAACTCCTTCGCTACCAAAAAAGTTAAATGTCAAACTTGCTTTATCGCCAATGATTTCACATTGATCTCTTTTCAAATTAGCAGGCATTGCAAAACCCCAGGTTCCGGTAAATAAAATATTCTGCTCAAAATTGATCCAGCCATGAACGGTATCTTCCACTTGATTGGTCTCTAATTGGGTGAACGAATTGCCTCCATATTTAACCGGCTTTCCAAATAAATGGATCATGCTATCTATTTGGTGAGGGGCGATATCAAAAAACAATCCTGCTCCTGCCAAAGATGGATCTATGCGCCACCGATCTTTCGGAGTTAGATTCAACTCATCTATTGCCGGTTCAAAATATTGAAGCGTAACCATCTTTATATTACCCAATAACCCAGTTTCGATTATCCTATTTATCTCAATAAACATGGGCAATGCCCTGCGGTAATGCGCGATAGAAAGCTTAATGCCAGTTTGGAGTGAAAATGATTGCATCCTTTTTACTCCGGCAACATCTAGCGCCACAGGCTTTTCTACATAAACAGGTTTACCTGCAGACATCGCTTTCAAAGCATAGGGCTCATGAAACTTGGGAGGAGTTGCTATATAAATGGCATTGATAGCAGGATCTGCAATCAAATCTTCCACATTGGAATATTGGCGAGGAACCTGATGCCTTTGGGCATAATCCGCCAACAAGACTTCATCTCTTCGCATTACTGCCAACAATTCAGAATTGGCTACTTTATTAAAAGCGGGGCCACTTTTAACTTCTGTTACATCTCCACATCCGATGATTCCCCAAACTATTTTTTCAGGAGCTAGCATAATAAAATTGAATTAGGTAAATGATTTGAATTGCTCAAAGCCAAAGATAAGTTGAGCGTTTAGCACAATTAAAAAAATATTAAATAGCTAATGAAGAATGCCTTTTTAACCTTTCATTCACATTAGGATATATATATTTATTTTATAATACAATGGAGCCGGCTAAAAGATGGATGCAATGCCTATCAATCTTGATAGGAATATGATAGTCTGGTTACCAAATTCGCTCATTACTAAATGAATCATCGTGAAACAAAGCAACCTTCAATCGGAACCGGCAGGGACTCAATTAATCAAAAGATATAAAAACAACTATCATATACCCGATGGAGCCCCCGTAACTGAGGATATGATAATGCATCATTGGATATTGGAAAAAAGATTAACCCAGGAGTTGAAAAAAAGCACCCCCGAAAACAGATGGGATGTTTTTGAAAAAGCTTATACCAAACTATACCATGAACTGCCATGGCTCAATGAATTTACAGATGACGGAAATCAAATTGCACCAGAAAAAGAATTTAAAAAATGGGTGTCTGCTATTGGCAAACCACCCAAACTAATTTATGAGATAGGCACAGGTAAAGGAAGGATGATTCAATATTTAGATTCCATCGGCTACAGTTGCAAGGGAACAGAGATTACAAAAGAAAGGGGAGAAAAATTTTTGTCAGGGAGTAAAAGCGTACAATTGGGCAATACGGATGGCATACACTTGGATCAATTTGAAGAAAAAAACTCCTACGATATTGTGCTCTCCAATCAGGTAATTGAGCACTTTCATCCCGAAGACAAGCTGGCACATTTTAAGGGCGTGCATGCCATTTTAAAAAAAGGGGGTCACTATATTTTTTCTACCCCACACCTACTTACCGGACCACATGATGTGTCAAGAGTATTTGAAAAAAAGGTGGCTGAAGGAATGCATTTAAAAGAGTATACTTTCAGCGAATTGGCAACAATAGCAAAAGAGGCAGGATTTAAAAAAATATCCCTTGCTTCCAACCTTCCAATCAGTAAGCAACTGTTTTTTCAACTATTTTTATTATCAGAAAAAATACTTCTACGTTCCAATAACCTAGTGTTTAGAAAAAAAATAGCCCGATTATTACAAAAGCTCCGACTATTTAGTGGCGACATTTTTTTAAAAATTCAAAAATAGTTTTCAAAAAAAACAGCAGCCAAAAAAAGTTCAATAAAAGGGTTGCTTTGAACAGTTGACTCCCTTTAAGATGTATCATAAATATTGCAATAGGCAATCATGAAATTAATAATTATACTATTCCTCCTGGCAATCGGCTTACAGGGTAATACTGCGAATTATTACTGCGACCCCTCTTCTATCAACAGAACCGCTAATGGCAGATTGGCCACACCTTGGAAAAGCATTGCACAAGTTAACAGTGGGACAACCTCACTCAATCCAGGAGACACGGTTTTCTTTAAACGAGGACAGCAATATGCTGGACTTTTGTCCATCGAACGGTCTGGCAATTCGGAACATCCAATAGTATATACCGCATATGGGAAAGGCAACTTACCTGTATTTGATAACGCAATTTCGAATATCATTACCTTACAAAATCGAACTTATGTCGTGATTGATAGGATCAAGTTTATTGACAATAGCTTGGCTGACAAATTACACCAACTACAAGCGAATATTTCAAATGCGATACAATTGTATAATTCGCCTCATTGCACCATATCCAATTGTGATTTTTCAATGCTAGGAATTGGCATCGCTACTTTTACAGGTTCAAATTATACCAATATCACGGGAAATTATATGCACAATCTAAGAATGGTTCGCAACACGCCATCCTACAATAATAACAATGACGACTATGGTGCTGTACCGATAGTAATAGGAAGTTCATATAATAGCATTACCCACAACCGATTTGAAGAATGTTGGGGGAAAAGTTACGATTATGGTTATGATGGCGGAGCAATTGAATTTTTTGGAGATGATATGAATAATAATATGATCGCTTACAATACCTCCATCAACTGCAATGGGTTTATGGAAATTGGAAGCAATTCAAAAGGGGTGGCCAATAATAATATAGTGGCGTATAATAAAATCATTAACTGTGGAATGCTGGGTGTTTTTCAAAATGGAGGTGTCTATGCTAGTAACATCAATAACCTTCAGTATTACAATAATACCATTGTTGAAACCATTCAGCAATTTGCTGTTCCAGGAGAACTCTTTTATATGGCCGGCAGTAAAGGACCCGCAGGGATGGTAGTATTGAAAAATAATATTTTTTGGTGTTCCAACGGAACTATCATTGCTGGAAAAAAATTCAATACCAGTGCAATGGTAAGAAGCAATAATATTTACCGGATGAAAAGCGGAGGCCTTGGCAGCATTTCACTGGGGGCCAATGAATACTTTAGTGCTACTGCCAATATATTTACTATTGAAACCGGTAATCCTGCTACATGGAAATACAGTTTGCCACCAGGATCTATCGCCATCAATTTTGGAATACCGGTTGGTCTCAACGCCGACTTTAATGGCAAGCCAATCAAGGGCAATCCTGATGCCGGAATTTATGAATATGCTCCTGCAAATTCATCCAAATAAGCCTTTTTAAAAAAAGTTTCATCGAAAGTATAAATCAAGTGTTCGATCGATTGTAGTCGATTCCCTTCTGAACATCTGCAGCAAAACTGACTTACTGCTATACAAAAAAATAGGTAAGTTCTTTTAATATAATACCTTGCACAAAACGAAACTGTACAGTTACAGCATTTCATTCAAATTCCAATCAATTAAAAAAATATGAAAATAGGGTCTTGCCTCTTATTTTTTATTTCTTTTCTACTGCTATTTTTGGATTCAACATCTCAGGATCATCAACAAATACGAGTGGATGATATACAACGGGATTATATAGTATACTTACCCAAAAATCTTCCTAATAACGCCCCATTGGTTTTTGCCTTTCACGGATATACTGGAAATGCACAGGACATGATGACTGATTTTGGAATGAATGGGATCGCTGATAAAAACGGTTTTGCAGTCTGCTATCCACAAGGATTGATAGACCAAAAGGGAAATAGCTTCTGGCAAGTAGGCTACTCTTTTCATAAAGTACAGAGGGTAAATGATGTGAAATTTATTTGCTCCTTAGCATCTGTTCTTCAAAAGCAATACAAATTAAGTAAGCAGCATACTTATATTACTGGCATATCCAATGGAGGAGACCTTTGCAATATGCTGATCTGCAAAACATCTGGAATATTCAAAGCTGCTGCTCCACTGCTTGGATGTATTATGAAAGAAATTTTTGATTCCTGTGGTAATTCAAAACCATTTCCGGTATTGCTTTTAAACGGACTTAAAGATGAAACAACTTATTGGGCTGGAGACATGAAAGATGAGCAGGGCTATGGTCCTTATTTGCCTTCAAAAGCAATGTTTGATTTTCATCTTGCTAAAAATGGATGCACCATTTCAACGAAAGATACCCTGATGGGGAATGTTCAAATCAAAGATGATTTTATTGTTAGAGAAAAATACAAAAATAATTCAACCGCTAACCAGGTTTGGATCTATACTGTTCAAAATGGAGGACATTCCATTCCTAAATATATAAATATGGCTGGCGACGTTTGGAGTTTTTTCTCTTTATATTTAGACTAATCGAAAACGATAATTAACATATTTCAGTATCACAAACCGATACCTAGATGATATACCATTTAGTACTAAAATCAATTTTATGTCTAAAAAAATAATTTTGTATTTATTCATTCTAGCGTTGTTGAATAGTTGTGGTTATACTACTCGTAAAGGGATTGCTTCTTATTATGCTGATTTTTATGAAGGTCGAACTACAGCCAATGGAGAAATATACAGGCAAAATAAAATTACAGCAGCACATAAGACCCTTCCTTTTGGCACGAAAGTGGAAGTTACCAATCTTGCAAATAACAAATCCGTGTTAGTACGAATCAATGACCGAGGACCTTATGTGAGGGGGCGAATCATAGATTTAACGAAAGCAGCGGCAAAAGAAATTGACATGATAGGGGCAGGTATTGCTAAAGTAAAAATAAGGTATAAAAAACAATAAGCCCATGATGAAATTTAAAAAAACCCTTGCACCATTTGTAAGGATTTGGCAAATAAAAATACTATTTTTTGTATCAGTTTTGTTGAATACAATATGTAAACTAGCCGCCTGTTATTTAATACTGGGGGCAATCTCAAACAGCATATATGCGCAGGCTGCCGGAAATAAAGTAAGTACTGTTTATAATTCAAATCCAGAACATAATAATGCCAACGCTTCCTCTGCTAGAGGAATCACGATGGATATTCAAGGAGAAAGCCTTGTGCTCGCTGCTACAAAACCAGGAAGACTTTGCTTCGACTCATTGGTAAATAGAAGTGTAATAGTCCGGAGTACTTATCAACGATATAATGCCAATAGTAAAATTTATTTAGAAGGAATTGATTATACCGTTGATTACAATAATGGCGAAATACAGCGAACATTTAACTCAAGCATCCCTGATTATGCTAAGCATATTCTGTATGGCAAGAAAGACTTTGATCATACAAAATTCACTGATTTTTCTAATCATCCTTATTTTATCTGGGTAGACTATGTAACAAAAAATGGCGAACGCCTTGCACAACCCAATGACCAAAGTAAATATTTGGTAAATTTTCGAAAAAAATTAGAGACTGGCAAGCCGGTCACAATCGTTTCGTATGGAAATAGTATTACTGCGGGTGGTGAGGCTTCGACTACAGAACTACGATTTCAATTTATTTATGGCAATTATTTGAGAAGTATTTTCCCCAATGCAAATTTTAAAATTGAAGACGTTTCAATACCTGGATATTCTTCTAAGCAAGGCATTGAATGGTGGGACACTTATATAGGAAAAACTTCTCCTGATCTTGTATTAGTAGGATGGGGCATGAACGATCATAATATAGGCGGGAATACGCCAGAACAGCTTAGAAAAAATCTTGTAAAACTTGTTGGAATGATAAAAGAAAGGAAGAATGCGGAAGTCATCCTCTATTCTTCATTTTCACCAAACAATGACTGGCATTTTGGAAGTCATTCGATGGAACTTTATGCAGCAGCAACAAAGCAGGCAGCACTGGAAGCTAATTGTGCATACGTTGACGTCTATAATACATGGGTTAAAGTATTTAAAAGAAAAGATCAATCTTCGTTACTAGGTAATAATATTAATCATCCGAACGACTTTGGTCATTGGTTGTATGCACAAGCATTTGAAGCTATGTCATTCTAAAAAGAATGGAGGCAATAGAAAGCTATTTTTTTCTTTTTACTAATCCTGTACCAATTTTTGCGATTTTCAGGGGGAAAGAGCCTGGTAATAGGGATTATGCAGAAAAATGATATTATCAATAAAAACTATTAGATTTGTCTAAACTAAAAAATTGTCATATGAAAAAGTATCTAATGCTGATTGTAATGGTGGTATGCTTTACCGCTGCAAATGCGCTTGACAAAGGAAAATGGACTGGTTTTATAAGTGATGAAGACTGTGGAGCAAAGTCTGATATTAAGGGCCATGCCGCCTGCGCCAAGAAATGTGTAAAGGGTGGCGCTAAGCCAGTTTTTGTAGTTGGTGACAAAGTATATGCCATCAGCAACGCTAAAAAAGTAGAAACGTTTATTGGTGACGAGGTAACTATTACCGGCACTATTACTAACGGTGTATTGGAAATCGACACAGTAAAAAAATAAAAAAATACCTTTTTCAAGCGAGCCTTTTAACAAGGCTCGCTTTTTTATGCCCCCTATACCTTTCCCCTTCATTGTTTCACCTAGCTAAAAGATCGTACTATTCATCTATAAATGGTGATGCAGGTTTGAAATTTGTAAGATCCGATAAAGCAAATTTTTACTGCCTTTTTAAAGTGAATTACAAAAACGGCTACTCAATTCAAATAATTTATTCTCCATATGGCTATCTATTAGTAATTTCAATTGTTGAATTATTAGATAATAGATCAGCATTTTGTTGGATACCAAGCCACTAGCTTCTTTTCGTTCTTATGAATGGATAGAATGCCGTTTCAATAATTTCCACCTTGTTTGCTTTTTATCTAATTGGGACTATTACTTTCAACAGTTAAAGCAGTATCCCGCTGCTATTTTATTAAAAAAAATGCTACATGAAAAGAAAATCGTTATTCCTACTTTGTCTTATTAGTACAACAGTATTCGGGCAAGTCAATTTCACTTTTAAAGAATGGCAGGATCCATCCATCACTAGGTTGGGTACTTTGGCGCAGCAGTCTTTTTCCATTCCTTATCCCAACGAAAAGCAAGCGCTACAAGATGCATGGATGAAGTCGGACAATATATTATCGCTCAATGGCACCTGGAAATTTAATTTTGCCAATCGTTTTGTTGACCGAGCAATTGGTTTTGAAAAGGAGGATTTTAATACTTCCAACTGGGCAAATATAAAGGTGCCTGCCGATTGGCAGATGGAGGGATTTGATGCCCCTATTTTCACCAATATTTCTTATCCATGGGCCAATAATGCCAAGCCCCCATTTATCCCCTCCAATTTCAATCCGGTGGGTTCGTATCGCCGCAGTTTCAATTTGCCGGCAAACTGGCAGCAACAGCGGGTGGTATTGCATTTTGGAGGAGTTAATTCCGCCTATTATGTTTGGGTAAATGGCAATGCAGTAGGATACGCAGAAGATTCAAAGATGGATGCAGCCTATGATATCAGTAAATTCATTCATCCTGGAAAAAATAGCATCGCCGTTCAAGTACTTCGCTTTGCGGATGGAACCTATTTGGAAGATCAGGATTTTTGGCGACTGAGTGGAATTGAAAGAGAAGTGTATTTGGTAGCCACTCCCAAGCTTTTTGTTCAAGATTTTAAATGTAAAACCCTCTTCACCAATGGATTTTCTACAGGAACACTGCAGACGGATGTAAGTATCTCCAACCAATTAGAAACCCTAAGCAATGCACAACTTGACATCAAACTCTTGGATGAACAAAACCAAGTGGTAGCTACTTCAATTGCAAAGTTTGGAGTAAAATCAACTGCAACAACTCAACTGGAGTCAAAAATTGTGCTTCAGCACCCCTTGTTATGGAATGCTGAAAGCCCTCATCTATATAAAGCAATTTTAGTTTTGAAGGATGCCCAGGGTAAGTTGATTCAAGTATTTAATCAACAAGTAGGATTTAGGCAGGTAGACATAAAAGATGGGAAGGTGCTGATAAATGGTCAGCCAGTGCTTTTTAAAGGAGTGAATCGACATGAACATCATCCCGAAATGGGTCATGCCGTGGTGGATGAAGCCGATATGTTGCTGGACATTCAACGCATGAAGGAATACAATATCAATGCGGTTAGAGCATCTCATTACCCCAACCACCCTCTCTGGTATAAACTCTGTAATAAATATGGGATGTATATTGTAGATGAGGCCAATGTTGAAAGCCATGGAATGGGGGTATATGATTATCAACCTTATGGTTTTGCGATGAATAATATCCTAGCAAGAGATGCAGCTTGGTTTCCGGCAATTTGGCAACGAATAGAAAACATGTACCAACGCGATAAAAATAATCCCGCTATTATTTTCTGGAGTTTGGGTAATGAGGCAGGCAGAGGAGATAATTTTAAGAAATCGTATGATGCATTGAAGCTGTTAGACCATTCAAGGCCGATTCAATATGAACAGGCTTTCATGGATAATTACACAGATATTGTTGCTCCGATGTACCCCGTTCTTTCGGAAATGAGCGCATATGCAGCTTCAGGCGATAAGCGACCTTATATCATGTGTGAATATGCCCATAGCATGGGCAACAGTACTGGTAATTTCAATGAATATTGGGATTTTATAGAAAGTAATCCACAGTTCTGCGGAGGATTTATTTGGGACTGGAAAAACCAGACCTTCAGTAAAAAAACAGCCGGCGGGCAGTCCTATTGGGCATGGGCAAATGACTTAGAGCCTTTATTTATTAGCAAGGACAAAGGTTGTTCCGACGGACTAGTATTTGCTGATGGAACCCCAGAACCTGCATTGGAGGAGGTTAAGAAAATTTATCAATACATCAAGTTCAAAAATTTCAATCAACAGAAGGGGAGTTTTACTATTGAAAATGCGTATGCATTCAAAACACTGGATGATATTGCATTATCTTATCAATTGATCAAAAACGGAATAATGGTAAGTGAAGGAACGATCGTGGTTCCCTTAGGAATTCAACCTCAACAGAAAATGAATTTGAATATCCCTGGTTATCCTTCAACATTTGAATCGGGGGAGTATTTTGTCAATTTGAATGCATCCCTAAAAAAGGCTGCACCGTTATTGAAAAAAGGTCATTCGGTTGCCTCAGAACAATTTGTTGTGAAGGAGGTTATGCCAACATTATTGCCAATGACGGCTTCAGCAAGTTCATTTGCCACTATTGATTCATCCGACAATGGATTTACCTGGATATCTGCCAAGGATTTCAGTTTCGTTTTCAATAATAAAACCGGATTTTTAAACGCCTGGATCCATCAAGGCAAACACCTAATCAAAGAACCCATGGTGCCGGATTTTTGGAGATCGCCCATCGACAATGACCTTGGCAATAATATGCCCAAACGCACTAGCGTCTGGAAAAATATTGATACAAAAATGTTGCTTAAAAATTTCACAGCCCAGGTCGAAAATGGATTGGTGGTTGTCAGGTCCCTCTCTGAATTAGCAGATTCAAAAAGCGAAATCAATCTGGAATATCGCATTTCTGAAAATGGAAGTATGCAGGTTTCCTTTGATTTTAAAACAGCATCCAACGTTGGCAATAATGCCACAAAGGGTGAAATACCTCGCATTGGAATGCGGTTGACAACCTTTGATGAGTTTGAAAACTTCAGCTGGTATGGCCGTGGGCCATTTGAAAATTATTGGGACAGAAAGCAGGCTGCTTATGTTGGATTGTATACTAGTAAAGTAAAGGACCAATTTGTACAATATGAAATGCCGCAAGAAAATGGAGCAAAATCAGATGTGCGCTGGCTTTCACTGATCAACAACAATGGGGTTGGAATGAAGGTGTCTGCACAAACTGACTTACTAAGTGTGAATGCCCAAAATTATCGACAAGCAGATTTGGAAGGCAAAAAACATCCTTACGAAGTTCCTTTAAGCAATCTTGTTGAATTGCACATAGATTATAAGCAAATGGGGCTAGGGGGTGACAATTCTTGGGGCAGATTTCCACACGATCAATATTTATTGAAGGACCCAGCATATCATTATGCCTTTTTGATACAGCCCCAACAGATAAAGGGGAACTCAAAACCATAATTTGTAAGGATCTGGTTGAAATGATTAACAGGGGCCTTACTGAAAAGAGATTTTCAGTAAGGCCCCTGTTAATTAAATTTTATAGTTGATCGATTTGGATGGATAATTACCAAGTTTTTTTAACTACTTTTTCTTGTTTTATTACTTTTGGTGCTGTCTCCGCTTTTATTTGAGATGTGGGAAATAATGGAGGAGGTTTCAATTGTTTTTCATTCAGACCACTACCCTTAGCAACTGAAGGCAAAGTTTTAGTTCCTAGAGTATGATTTTTTGGCCCAACCGCGGTCTTTGGAACTGGTGTCTTTTTCCTATGTAACATAAAATCTGTGATTAAATAAACCCATATCATTCAAATATACATTTTTTAACGGGTTTCCTCAATTATTGAATAATAACGGAAAGGCAGCTATATTCGGCACTAGATTTGATGATTATTTAGATCCGTTTACTACATGCTAGTCTGTGAAAAGGCCGATTAAATGGCAAACAGGTTCCTTTATTCACTTTTATTGAAATCGTTTTGTTTGCTATTATTTTGTTACACCCCTGAAATTCCTTGAAGATGGCTTTTGAAGGCATTCCAAAAAATAAAAATATCAATTAAACAATCTGTCATTTTGCTTGTTTTCAATAAATTAATATTATCGAAACTCCATCGTTGATATTGCAACTATTCACAGTTGCTATTTTTTTGATGGCAAGTATTGGTAGTTTAATGTAATTTTATCTATTAAAAACAAGTTTAAAATTGTAAGAAAATGGAAAATAATACTAATAATGGAGAAGCCAAATGTCCTTTTACTGGTGCTTCTGCATCCTCAAAACAAAGCAGTGCTGGTAGTGGCACTAGAAACGGCGATTGGTGGCCCAATCAGTTGAAGTTAAATATCCTTCGTCAACACTCTTCCTTGTCGAATCCGATGGGTGAGTCGTTCGACTATGCAGCCGAGTTCAAGTCGCTTGATCTGAAAGCGGTCAAAAAAGATATTTTCGATTTAATGACCACCTCTCAAGACTGGTGGCCAGCCGACTATGGTCATTATGGCCCCTTCTTTATTCGCATGGCATGGCATAGTGCAGGTACTTACCGTACCACCGACGGTCGTGGTGGTGGAGGCTCCGGCACACAACGCTTTGCGCCATTAAACAGTTGGCCTGATAATACCAACCTCGACAAGGCACGCCTATTGCTGTGGCCTATTAAAAAGAAATATGGCCAAAAACTTTCTTGGGCTGATTTGATGATTCTTGCTGGCAACTGCGCCCTAGAGTCGATGGGTTTTGAGACTTTCGGATTCTCTGGTGGTAGAAAGGATGTTTGGGAGCCTGAAGAAGATGTTTATTGGGGTTCCGAAAGGATTTGGTTGGATGACAAGCGATATACTGGCGATCGTGATTTAGAGAATCCGCTGGCTGCAGTTCAGATGGGATTAATCTATGTGAATCCAGAAGGACCTAATGGAAACCCTGATCCAATTGCATCGGCAAGGGATATACGTGAAACTTTTGCTCGTATGGCCATGAATGATGAAGAAACAGTTGCTTTGATTGCAGGTGGTCACACATTTGGTAAAACCCATGGTGCTGCTGACCCAAGCAAATACGTTGGTAAAGAACCAGCAGGTGCTAGCATTGAAGAGCAAAGCCTCGGATGGAAAAATACTTTGGGAAGCGGTAATGCAGGTGATACCATTACCAGTGGTTTAGAGGGAGCATGGACAACCACTCCAACAAAATGGAGTAATAATTACTTTGAGAACATGTTCAGCTTCGATTGGGAATTAACTAAGAGCCCAGCTGGTGCAAATCAGTGGAAACCGAAAGCCAATGGAGGTGCTGGTTCAGTGCCAGATGCACATGACCCTTCCAAAAGCCATGCGCCAACCATGCTGACTACCGATATTGCCTTGAAAGTAGATCCCGCTTATGGAGCCATTTCAAAACGTTTTTATGAAAACCCCGCTCAGTTTGCAGATACATTTGCTAGGGCATGGTTTAAATTAACTCATCGCGATATGGGGCCAAGTTCACGCTATGTAGGAACAGAAGTTCCGACAGAATCTTTGATCTGGCAAGATCCTATCCCCGCAGTTACTCATCCATTGGTAGACGATCATGATATTGCAGCATTGAAAAGCAAGCTGCTTGCTTCAGGACTTTCTGTGGCTGAATTAGTATCTACTGCATGGGCTTCGGCATCTACATTCAGAGGTTCCGATAAACGTGGTGGTGCCAATGGTGCACGTATTCGACTTGCACCGCAGATGTATTGGGAAGCAAATAATCCAGCTCAATTATCTAAAGTAATTGCAACGTTAGAGGGTATTCAAAAAGAGTTCAATCAAAGCCAGTCTGGTGGTAAAATGATTTCAATTGCCGACTTGATAGTTTTAGGTGGATGTGCAGGAATTGAAAAAGCAGCTCAAAATGCTGGCCATAATTTGAAAGTTCCGTTTACAGCGGGTCGTACCGATGCTTCGCAAGACCAAACGGATGTTGAGTCATTTGCTGTACTTGAACCGATTGCAGATGGTTTCCGCAATTACAGTAAAGCAAAAGTCATTGTTTCAGCCGAAGAAATGTTGATTGACAAAGCACAATTGCTTACATTGTCTGCTCCAGAGATGACAGTTTTGGTGGGTGGCCTGCGTGTTCTAAATGCCAATTTTGATCATGCTCAACACGGCGTATTTACCCATCAAAAAGAGGCGCTTACCAATGACTTCTTTGCTAATCTTATCGATTTTAGTACCACTTGGAAAGCGAGTTCCGATTCCAACAATATTTTTGAGGGAACAGATCGTGCAACTGGAAAAATCAAGTGGACCGGTACCCGAGTGGATCTCATTTTCGGATCTAACTCAGAGTTGCGTGCAATTGCCGAAGTATATGCATGTGAAGACGCAAAAGAAAAGTTTGTTCACGACTTCGTAGCTGCATGGAATAAGGTGATGAACCTTGATCGATTTGACCTAGCTTAATTTCAGCGAAGTATTTATAATTTTAAAAGATGGTCTGTTGTCAGACCATCTTTTTTTATACCCAGTTCCTCGATTTGCTGATGATACATAGATAAACTTAAGCCAATCTATTAGGATGGAACCAGAGCGTAATTTTTATGAAAAGTAGCAAAGAAAATATCACTAAAAATATTTAATTAAAATAGATTAAAAAATCTCAATTTAGTGTGCGATTCCAACAAGCCTTTTCAATTTGTTATGGGATCACCATATCCTGTTAAGGGAACATGGCGGTGTTGTATCTTTTAAAAATATTACAATCAAATTACTTTAAATCAATATTATGAAAAAAAGACGTGATTTTATAAAGAAAGTAGCCATGGGTTCAGCCGGCCTTGCCTTGGGCGAAACTGTATTTGGTGGAGTTGCAACAAGGTTTGGTGCAAAAAGTTATAATAATATTATTGGAGCCAATGATAGGATTCATGTTGCAGCCATTGGTTTAAATGGACGCGGGAATAGCATGGTGGGCACTATCGCCAAACAGAATAACACCGAGGTTTCATGTGTTTGTGATGTAGATTCAAGAGCAATGCCAAAGGCTACCAAAACGATCATGGAATCTGGACAGACCAATACTCCCCGATCAGAAAAAGATTGCCGAAAGGTTTTAGAAGATAAATCAATAGATGCAATTTATATTGCAACACCTGATCATTGGCATGCCCCACTCACTATAATGGGTTGTCAGGCCGGAAAGCATGTGTATGTTGAAAAGCCACTATCTCATAATCCAAGAGAAGGTGAAATAGCTGTTGCTGCAGCGAGAAAATATGATCGTGTGGTACAGATGGGTGCGCAGCGCCGTTCGGCGCCGATTCTTACTCAGGGCATTGAACAGTTACACAAGGGGATTATTGGGCGAGTATATTTAGCTAAAACATGGTATACCAATAATCGCAAAGCAACTTACCTTCAACCAGCTGCTGTTCCTTCTTGGCTCGATTACGATTTATGGCAAGGCCCTGCACCTCGTGCTGAATATAAAGATGGATTGATTCACTACAATTGGCATTGGTTCTGGAATTATGGCACAGGCGAAGCCTTGAATAATGGCACCCACGAAGTGGATGTTGCGCGATGGGGTCTTGGGGTTGACTTTCCAACACGCGTTACTTCTGTAGGTGGCAGATACCAATTTAAAGATGATTGGCAAACTCCGGATACGCAAATAATCACTATGGATTACCCGGGACGTATCTCCCTAATGTGGGAATGTAGAAGCTCCAACGGAAGAAAAATTGAAGGGTCTGACCGTGGTATTATTTTCTATGGCGAAAATGGAAGCTTGGATACAGGAGGTGATGATTATAAAGTGTATGACCTCAGTGGAAAATTAATTAGCGAAGTGAAATCACAAATGAAAGAGGATAGTCTTCAGGGACGTAATACCGCCAGCCCAAGTTTAGGAATGGATAGTATGCACGTTGCCGACTTCCTAGATGCTATCAGAAATCATCGTCGTCCCAATTGTGATGTTGAATTAGGTTATAAGAGTACAGTTGCCATGCAGTTAGGGAATATATCCTGGCGAGTAGGGCGTGACCTCAAAATTGATCCTTCCAATGGACATATCATTGGTGACAAAGAGGCTCAAAAGTTATGGGGACGTGAATATGAAAAAGGCTGGGAGCCTAAGATCTAAAGGTTCAATTTTCAATACTTACCTTTTACTTGATAATAGTAGTTTTCTTATTCTAATAATACATCATTGAATGAACTAGAACACCCGTTTTTTAAAAAACGGGTGTTCTAGTTCATTCCCTAAAAGCTGTCAATTCAATTATTTTGTGCCCCATTTTCTATCCAACAAGTTATTGCTGATTTATCAGATTGGGATAGCACTGCATTCTTTGGCATCACGCCTGAATTCACAGCCGATTTTATTTGTGTAGCCGCATCATGCGCAGTTATATAATCTGCTAAAGAAGGAAGCGGATTTCCGTCATGGCACCCAGAGGAAGCGCAATTTGCTACCAATATGGCCTTCACTTTACCACTATAACTTATCGCAGGGGTGCACAAAACAGGCGTTTTCACTGATTCACTCTTTTTGCAGCTGATTAAAAAAATTATTACCAACCAGAAAACTGGATACTTCATTTTACAAAATGATCACTTAAGGATCCTGTCCAATATTATCTTATAATTACTCTTTTCTATCGCTATTAACCGCTATTGGCAAAACTTGACCGAGAAATATAAACAGTTGCTATAAATTGGAGCAGGTTTAATAAAACTTTGCATTACGGATCTGTTTAACTTATTGGTTTAATATTTTATTTATATTTACCTAAACTTTTTAACTGTTAAATATGAAACAACTAATTTATGGAATTGCATTCTTACTGATTCCAATTTTTGGATTTTCACAATCCAAGATTACTCCTGAAAAAGCCCTGAAAAGCTATATTAACAATGGAGACAAAACCTTTTCTTGGGAAATAAAAGATTCCGGCAGACTAGGAAACACAAAGGTCTATCAAGTACTGTTAACTTCTCAAAAATGGAGAGGAATTACATGGAGACATCAATTGACCATTGTGGTTCCTTCCGCCATTCAATATGACGGAGCCATGCTTTTCATCGCTGGAGGTAGCGACAAAGATGAGCAACCAAACTGGAGCAAGGAGGATAAAATGTGGCCAATTTTGGGAGCGATTGCTGCAAAAAACAAAGCCATTGTAGCCTTGATTAAACAAGTGCCCAATCAACCGCTCTATGACGGAAAAACCGAAGACGAGTTGATTTCTTACACCCTGCATCAATTCAAGCAAGACAAGGATTATTCTTGGCCACTATTATTCCCGATGGTTAAATCAGCCGTAAGAGGTATGGATGCAATACAAGAATTTTCAGTAAAAAATTTAAACCAACCGGTTACCAATTTTGTGATTTCAGGAGCTTCCAAACGCGGTTGGACCACCTGGTTATCCGATGCCATCGATGACAATCGTGTGAAGGCAATTGGACCAATGGTTATTGACATGCTGAACATGCCAAAAACCTTAAGGTATCAATTAGAAACCTACGGTGAATATAGTATTCAAATTGAAGATTATGTAAAATTAGGCATTCCTCAAGGTACGGATACGCAGGATGGCAAGTCGATTACGGCCATGATAGATCCTTATTCATATCGTGAAAAATTGACGGTCCCTAAAATTATTTTTATTGGCACCAATGATGAATATTGGACAGCCGATGCTATCAAGCATTATTATGATAAAATTCCTGGAAAAAACTTAATTCATTATGTACCCAATGCAGGACATGATTTAGGTGGCGGAAAACAGGCCTTGGAAGCATTAAGTGCTTTCTTTGGCTTGACCTTGCAAAACAAGGAATACCCTGTCAGTACTTGGAATGTTGTAAAAGGAAAAGAAGGTTTTGAAATTACCGTGAATGCAAAATCAGAAGATTTATTGGATGCCGCAGTTTGGGGTACTACTTCCGCAGACCGTGATTTTCGTAATAATCTTTGGTTGACTCGTCAAGTAAAACCACAAGGTTCAACTGTGAAATACACTATCCCATTTGTTAAAAAAGGTTTTCAGGCTTTTTACATTGACCTAAAATATAAAGATCCCAATGGAGGATCCTATACGGTTAGCTCCCGTATATTTACGACAGATACCGATAAAGTATTGTAATTATATAAATTTATTTAATATCCTATAGAAGAAAACGGATAAATCCGTTCCGCCAATACCATTGCATTTCATAGCCCATGGTTTAAACCATGGGCTATGAAAACGAAATAACAAATAAAACCGTTTCAACGGTTTGAATAAAAAACATCCAACGGATAAATCCGTTCCGCCAATACCATTGCATTTCATAGCCCGCGGTTTAAACCATGGGCTATGAAAACGAAATATCAAATAAAACCGTTTCAACGGTTTGGTTAAAAACATCCAACGGATAAATCCGTTCCGAAAATACAATTG
>CANIMM010000016.1 GCA_947468255.1 Chitinophagaceae bacterium
GAACATGGATCTAGTGAATATTCTGCAGGGGATATTTGGTTATTTCCATATTGGTTGGGTAGATACTTACAAGTAATTAGTGCACCCAATAGCAAATAACGATTCACCTACAATACCAACATCCGAATATGAAAAAATTACTTTTACTGTCAACGGGATTGATTTTATTTAGCTGCGGGTTTACTCAGCAAGCAATTCAAAAGGCGCCCATAAATTACCAGGCACTTATTTTCCCAGCAGTAATGGAACATGTTCATGGAAGCAGTATTGTTAGCTTACCAAATGGAGACTTACTGGCAGCCTGGTTTCAGGGGCATGGTGAACGTACTGCCGATGATGTAAAAATCATGGGAGCAAGGCTGGTAAAAGGCTCATCCATTTGGTCTTCCCCATTTTTATTGGCCGACACACCTGGATTACCTGATTGCAACCCAGTCCTTTTTTTAAACGGCAAGGGTAAATTGTTTCTAGTATGGATTGCTGTTCAAGCCAACAAATGGCAGTCCTCTATTTTAAAATTTAGAACCTCAGTTAACTACAATCAAAATGGTGCTCCTATATGGAATTGGCAAGATAATATACTTTTAAAACCAGATGAAAAATTTGCACTTGAAACAGAATCGAAATTCCCTTTATTATCTAAATCGGGGGCTGGATGGTCTGAATTTGCGCACAAATATGACCAGTCAATTGTAGAAGCGAGTCATGATATTACCAAACGCTCCACTGGCTGGATGACGCGTATCAAACCGCTAATATTGAACAACGGCCGAATACTACTTCCGCTTTATTCAGATGGCTTTAATTTTTCTTTAATTGCTATTTCAGATGATAATGGAGAGAGTTGGTATCCCAGTCTACCCATCATCAGCAGAGGAGGTGTACAACCTGCTCTGGTACAAAAAAAGGATCAACATATCATGGCTTACATGCGTGACAATGGAGATGATCCAGGAAGATTACAATTGAGCGAATCTGCTGACTTGGGCAAAACTTGGTCTGCTGCTATCAAAACTGATATACCCAATGCTGGTAGTAGCGTAGAAGCACTGGTATTACAAGATGGCCGCTGGGCTTATATTAGCAATGATCAGGAACAAGGTCGCCATAGATTGAGTTTATACATTTCAAATGATGAAGGCAGTACATGGTCTTGGAAATCAGTATTAGAAAATGAGCTGCCCGGCCAGGGAAGTTTCTCCTACCCTTCTTTAATACAATCTGCAGATGGATTAATGAGGATCACCTATTCTTATCAACTAGGTAATACAGGTGAGTCTATTAAATATGTTGTGATCGACCCATCTAAAATCATCATCGACAAAAAATAATACCCATTTAAATAGTAGTTATGAAATATTTTTTTATCAAAATCAACTGTTGCATTTGCTTTTTATTTTTTGCTACCTTAATAAATGGTCAATCATTTAAAGCAGGTGCATCTTTACGAATACTTACTCCCAATCCCCTATTACCTGTATCAGGTGGTATTGGAAAACCTAACCCATCAAAAGAAAAACAAGGAGATTTATTTGCAAGGGCAGTTGTATTTGAAAAGGGCAAAACCCGCATAGCGATTGTAAGTATTGATAATCTTGGTTGGTCTTCCATATTAGGAGATCGGTCAAGAGCACTCATCAAAGGAATTCCTGCTGAAAATATTTTAATTGGTGCAACGCATACGCATAGTGGACCGGATGCCTATGCTTTTCCAGATGAAAATGGAAATACCGGAGCAGACTTAAAATACCTTGACTGGTGCACCCATCAAATTGCAGATGCGGTAAATGAAGCCATATCAAAACTTGAACCGGCAACCCTTAAAACTGCTGTTGACGAAGCGAATGGAAAAATTTCTTATAATTATTATGCCGACCAATTATACGATCCTCGATGTGGTGTGATTCAGGCAATAGCCAGTTCAGGTCCAAATAAAGACAAGCCAATTGTTACCTTGGTAAATTATGCAGTTCACCCTGAAGTGATTGGTTCAAAGAGAGGTATTCTAAGCCCCGATTTGTGTGGTCCTTTGTATTCAAGAATTGAGCAGAAAACAGGCGGTATGGCCATTTTTATGAATGGTGCCCAGGGAGGAATGGTAACAGCAGATAATCGGCTAAAAAACGGCGAAGAAGCCAATGATTGGAATGAGTGCAAGCGTATCGGAGAATTACTTGCAGATGAAGCCTTAAGAATTATTAATGTTGCCAAAGTTCAAATTGAACCTACCTTGTTTTGCGCTTCCAAAACCATTCAATTTCCGGTTTCATCACCGTTGATGCAATATATTTTAGCGCATTCCGCTTTGAAATCTGAAAAATCGGTGGGAAATACTATTTCAACCCAACAGAATTTATTGAATATTGGCACTGCGCAAATTTTAACTATACCCGGTGAAGCCTTGCCGAATATCGGTTACTACTTGAAAAGAAAAATGCATACTAAACAAGCTTTTCTTTTTGGATTAACCAATGACGCTTTTGGATATATGCTCACCAAAGAAGATTTCCAAAGTTTTAAAAGATATGATTATGTTAGTAAAACTAGTCTCGGTGAAATGACCGGAGAGATACTAGTAAATGAATCTTTACAATTGGTCAATGAATGTCCGCCCGCAACAGATTTTAAATAAAATAACTTATGACAAAAATAACAGAGCAACCAGGAAAGTACAGGGATTTAGAAAAAAAGTCAATACAAGAATTAACTGCAAGTATCAATGCTGAAGACCAATCGGTAGCCTATGCTATTGAAAAAGAATTACCAAAGATCAATGCGCTTATTGAAATCATTGTGCGTAAGCTGGAGTCGGGCGGAAGAATGTTTTATCTCGGCGCAGGAAGTGGCGGGCGTCTTTCTGTATTGGATGTGATTGAACTTCCTACCACTTATGGCATTGAACCAGGTATGGTTGATGTGATACTTGCAGGAGGAACTGAAAATTTGGTGCTGGCACTTGAAGAAAAGGAAGATGATACAGCAGCAGGTTGGAATATGCTGTTACAAAAAAATGTCTCCGATAAGGATATTGTAGTAGGTATTTCTGCAAGTGGATCAACTCCATTTGTACTATCAGCGCTTATACAATGTCAAAATAATAATATTACCACTGGATGCATTGTCAGTAATCCTAATTCTGAGATTGCAGTTCACGCAAATTACCCTGTTGAAGTAATTACAGGGCCTGAATTCATCTGTGGCAGTACTAGGATGAAATGTGCAACAGCCCAAAAAATGTTGTTTGATATGATTAGTACCACTACCATGATCAGACTAGGACGTGTTGAAGACAATAGAATGGTCAATGTGAAATTAATCAATGATAAAATTACTGATAGGGCTGTTAAGATGCTAATGGAAAAATCTGGAATTGCAGATTACGATCAAGTAAAAGAAATACTATTAACAAACGGCAGTGTAAAAAAGGCACTGGATATTATACGAAAAGCATGACCCCTTCAATCAATTCATTAGAACCAATTCCTACAGCTGAAAAATCGAATGTTAAACATCTTTTCATTATTGGACTGCTGTTCTTTGTTTTTGGTTTTGTAACTTGGCTTGGGTCGGTATTAATTCCCTATTTGAAAATAACCTGCCAATTAAATAATATCTCTTCTTATTTAGTAGCTTTTTCATTCTATATTTCTTATTTGCTCTTAGCCCTACCCTCTGCAGCATTGTTAAAAAAAACAGGCTACAAAAATGGCATGGCCTTAGGATTGCTGCTCATTGCTTTGGGTACCTTGCTTTTTATTCCTGCAGCAAAATCTAGAACTTTTTTATTATTCCTAGTAGGTCAATTTATACAAGGAAGTGGGTTAGCAATTTTACAAACAGCAGCCAATCCATATGTAGTAATGTTGGGGCCAATAAAAAGTGCAGCCAAAAGAATCAGCATAATGGGAATATGCAATGGCATTGCTGGCATAATTGCGCCGATTATATTAGGGACAATTATATTAAATGACGCGGATCAAATACAATTGAAGAATTATGGTTTTGATGTAGAAAAAAAATCAATCCTGTTGCAACAAATCGCCGATAAAGTAATTGCTCCTTATGCATTTATGACAATTCTGTTATTATTGATAGCCGTATTTATTTACCGCTCCGGACTTCCTGAAATAGATCCTGAAAAAGAAGAAAACACAACTATCAATACTGAGCCTAAGAAGACAAGCATATTCCAATTTCCAAATTTACTAATGGGAGTAGTTGCGCTCTTTTTATATGTTGGTGTTGAAGTGATAGCAGGCGATAGCATCATTCTTTACGGAGCTTCGCAGGGGATCGCTTTGTCCACAGCAAAATTTTTCACCAGCTTTACGCTTTCAGGAATGCTGATTGGATATCTTATTGGCATTATCGCTATTCCGCGTTTCATATCACAGGAAAGGGCATTGCAAGTATCTGCCATTGTAGGAATACTATTTTGCTTGTTAGCGCTAGCAACTGCTGGAAAGATTTCGCTTACTTTTATCGCTTTGCTTGGATTGGCCAATGCCTTAATCTATCCATCTATTTGGCCGCTGGCATTGAATGGGCTGGGTTCATTTACCAAAATTGGTTCTTCGCTGCTAATTATGGCTATTGGTGGGGGCGCTATTTTGCCATTAATTTATGGACGGCTTGCTGATCACTTTTCTCCTCACCAGGCCTATTGGATGGTGATTCCTTGTTATGTAGTTATTCTGTTTTATGCGGTTCGTGGTCATCGGCTAGTAAGCAAATAATCCTCTATCTTTCAAATTGAATATCTATCAATTGATTTCAGGTTCAGAGTGAATATAGAGATAGATGGGGCCTCCAAATATAAGATGGAAAGGATAAAACTTTGCAATCCCCCTTTCTATGAAAGATGCAACTATAATGCGATGATTAAGGTTGGAACATTTAGGAAGTTGAAGGGTTTAACTCCGTGTAATTTTGTAGGAGGATTATTTATATTACCCCTTCGAAAATTCTAAAATATCGGCAGGCTGACAATTTAAAGCCTTACAAATCGCTTCTAGTGTACTAAACCTAATTGCTTTTGCTTTGCCGGTTTTTAAAATTGATAAATTTGCCAAAGTCAATCCTACTTTTTCAGAAAGTTCATTCAATGATAT
The DNA here is from genome assembly GCA_947468255.1 of Chitinophagaceae bacterium. Lineage (GTDB taxonomy): Bacteria > Bacteroidota > Bacteroidia > Chitinophagales > Chitinophagaceae > Ferruginibacter. Next base: position 5,112 of record CANIMM010000016.1, read on the forward strand.
TTTTCGTTTGGCCATCATCACATCTAGGTTAACAATGATTGGCATTTATTAAATAGTTAAGTCATTTTCAGATTTCATATCTATAGCTTTCTGCAAGTTTTTTTCAAATACAGATGCAGTGGTAGCAACTATGATAGATAAAAAAGTAGTTAAAATACAAAGAGAAATAAAACCAGCAGGATCATCTTCTTTACTATGAAATAATTGTATGAATAAACCTGCAGCAAAAGTGAAAATGCTGAATAAAATTGCACAATACTTTAAACGCTTTAATGCTCCAACAGCATATAATGAAAAGAGTTTACTTTGTCCAATGTATCCTAGTAGTTTGAATGCCATAAACAATGCAACGAAGAAAGGGATAGAAGCTGCATATCCATATATTATAAACGGGTCAGCGTAAATGTGGAAAAGGTCTAAATTGACTGCCCTTCCCTCCGTAAGGGGAAGCCGAATCAAAACGGCGAGTGCCACAAAGCCGAAAAGTAGGATAACAAATTGAAGAAAAAATATAGAAGTCCTTTTCATTTTGACACTTTTAATTACTTCGTAAAAATAGAAAATAATTATCGATAAACAATAAATATTTATTTATAAAAATAATAATATGGTACAAAAAGGTTCATACTATTCAAGTATAACCCTTTCACTTTTTAATCTAGCTCATTTTACTGCCCTTGAACGGCCAAAAGTTCAGGATCAATTTAATTTTCCCGATGCGTCATTTTAATTCCATAAATAACAGGGGGGGCTACCCTATACTCCCTATAACCCTTTCTTAAAGTAATTATCATACAAAAAATATAGCAATAAAAAAAACAGTTACAAATGGCTTTAGATAAGATTCTTGACCTAATTTTAAGGTCTTAAACCAAAACTATTCTAATGAAGCCGATTGTACAAATATCACTCGATTTAACTAATATTGATGAAGCCCTGGAAACGGCTGCAATGGCGATGCGCGCAGGAGTTGACTGGCTGGAAGCTGGCACACCGCTAATCTTAGCGGAAGGATTACACGGTGTTAAAAAACTCCGAGAAGCCTTTCCTGGAATACCGATAGTGGCAGATTTAAAAACCATGGATGGTGGTTATTTGGAAGCCGAAATGATGGCCAAAGCAGGTGCAACCCATGTTGTGGTAATGGCCCGCGCCCACGCCGAAACAATCAAATGTGTAGTGAAGGCAGGACGTGACTTTGGCGCCAAAGTAATGGGTGACAATCTAGGTTGCCCAGATATGGTTGAAGCTGCTAGATGGTTAGAAGATCTAGGTTGTGATTATGTAATCCACCATATCGGTTATGATGAAAGAAGAGGTATTGCTGCTCAAGGCCTACGGATGCCAAGTCCATTAGACCAATTGAGAGAAGTAGTGAATGCAGTTAAAATACCCGTACAAGCCGTGGGTGGGCTAACCTTGGAACAGGCTATTCAATGTCCTGCTTTTGGCGCACCACTTGTTGTTTTAGGAGCTCCGCTTACCATTGATGCGGATGCATTTAAAACTGCAGATGGTAATCTAGAAGCATCCTTGCGATTAATATGTGAAAAAATTCATGCTTATGGCGATATTGCCACTATTGGATCAAACAAATAAATATTACTTTTTATGGCAACAAAAAATACTTCTGCTGCAGTAGTCAACTATGCTCCCGAAAAAGGGTCGGTAGAAATACGTGAAATCGAAAGACCAATTATTGGTGAAGAGGATGTTTTATTGGAAGTCGTTAATGTAGGTGTATGTGGAAGCGATCTGCACCAGTGGACAGCCGATCATAGCTGGCCGGTTAATTATCCCGTAGTACTAGGGCATGAATTTGGTGGACATATTGTAGAACTTGGTAGCAGGGTAACCGGTTGGAAAGAAGGCGACAGAGTGGTTAGTGAAACAGCCGCTGTTATCAATCCAAATAGCCCATTAACCAGAACAGGTTTGTACAACCTTGACCCAGATAGAAAAGGTTTTGGATATGGAGTGAATGGTGCTATGACAAAATATGTAAAAGTACCTGCTAGATGTTTACATAATGTACCCGACAACCTACCCTTTGAACAGGCCTGTCTTACAGAACCTTGCTGCGTTGCTTACAATGCGGTAGTCGAAAATTCGCATATTAAGCCCGGTGACAGAGTAATCGTTCTTGGCCCCGGTACCATTGGTATTCTTTGTGCAGCGATGGCAAGATTATGTGGTGCAGAAGTGGCTATTGTAGGTTTGGAATCAGACCGTCACCGCCTCAATATTGCTAAAAAATATGGCTGCGATGTAATCGTTGGCGACGCAACGGAATGGGCAAAACAAAAAGACGGACTAGGAGCAGATTTTATTATTGATGCCGCTGGTGCTAGTATCACCCTTAAGATTGCATTGCAATTGGTTAGACCAAACGGACATATTACCAAAGTTGGATGGGGACCTCAACCACTTGGTTTTTCATTGGATCCACTAGTTCAAAAAAATGTAACATTGAAAGGTAGCTTTAGTCACAACTGGCCTATTTGGGAAAAGGTAATCAGATTGCTTTCTACTGGTATGTTGGATGTAAAGCCTATCATTGGTGGCGTTTGGGCAATTACAGACTGGCACGAAGCATTTGAAAAAATGCACAAAGGGGAAGTCGTTAAAAGTGTTTTAAAACCAGTTTAAATGCGATTAAAAGATAAAGTAATTATCATTACCGGTAGTACTACTGGTATTGGCAAAGCCATTGCCCAGCGCTGTGTAGCAGAAGGTGCAAAAGTGGTGATTCATGGATTGGAAAAAAAATGGGGAGAGGAAGTAATAGCTGAATTGGGAGCTGAAAATGCTGTATTGCATATTGATAATTTGGCTGAAGCAGGAACTGCAGAACGATTGGTGGATGTTGCCATTCAATCCTTTGGAAAAATAGATGCCATTGTTAACAATGCGGCAATCGTTGCCTCATCCAATATTCACACCACCGACAGTGATTTATTGCAACGCATTTTTCAAGTGAATACGATTGCGCCATTTTTGCTCATTAAAGCGGCACTACCTCAGCTTACCCAGCATAAAGGATGTGTATTAAATATTGGTTCAGTTAATGCTTATAGTGGAGAGCCCAACCTCCTTGCTTACAGTATTTCTAAAGGGGCATTAATGACATTAACGCGTAATTTGGGCGATACCCTTCATCGGGAGAACCATGTTAGGGTCAATCAAATTAATCCCGGCTGGATATTAACTGAAACAGAACGTCAAAGAAAAAAAGATCATGGCTTAGCGGAGGATTGGTACAAAGATTTACCTGCAGTATATGCTCCTGCTGGTCGCATCTTATGGCCAAAAGAAATTGCTGCAGCAGCCATCTATTGGCTGGCCGATGAATGCGGTCCAATCAGTGGACAGGTAGTTGAACTAGAGCAACATCCATTTATAGGTCGCAATCCTCCAAAAGATGCAAGTACTATTCAAGTTTCAAAATAAAACAAATAAAAAATTATGCCTAAAATAGCTGTATTTCCAAAAGCCTTCATGCAACAATTATGTAAAGATGGAAACATGAAGGTATCCGAATGGATTGAACTTGCCTGCAAACTTGATATAGAAGGGTTAGAATGGTATGCAGGATTTTTAGAAATGAGTGATGAAAAAAATTGGCTTCCATTCAGAAGACAAGTAGAAGATCATGGCAAAACAATCCCCATGATGTGCTGTTCACCCGATTTCACCCATTCAGATAAGGCATTTCGTGATATAGAAGTTGCGAAGCAAAAAAGATGGATCGACATGACCCAAGTTTTAGGGGGCAACTATTGCAGGGTTTTATCTGGCCAACGCAGACCAGAGCTATCGATTAACGAAGGGGTTAAATTGGCAGCAGACTGTATTTATGAATGTCTACCTTACGCTGAGGAAAGAAATATTACACTTATTTTAGAAAATCATTACAAGGATGATTTTTGGACTTACCCTGAATTTGCACAACAAATGGATGTATTCTGCCAGCTGGTAGATAGCATTGATCATCCATTTTTTGGTGTCAACTACGATCCAAGTAATACCTATTTAGCAGGTGAAGATCCGATTGAATTGTTGAAGCGTGTATCTAGTCGGGTAGTTACGATGCATGCCAGTGACCGTTATTTAAAAGAAGGTACTTTAGAAGATCTTCGAAAGGAAGAAGGCGGTGCAGCTGGTTATGCAAAAAGGCTTAGCCATGGCGAAATTGGAAAAGGACTCAATGATTACGATGCCATTTTCACTGAATTAAAAAGAGTAGGTTTTGATAACTGGATTAGCATTGAAGATGGAGTAGATGGAATGGACCAATTGGAAAGAAGTGTTGCCTTTTTACGTAAAAAAATACCACTGTATTGGCCTACAACCTAATTCAAATTTACTAATCTGTAAGGATATGAAAAGGCATCGGATTTAATACCGATGCCTTTTACTTTTATATGGGCGGGTAGATGATAGAATTAAGAAGTCATTCAATCACTACCAAATATTCCTAGGACAAAAATCACCGTATTGATTACCCAACAAAAAACCCAATACAATTTCATGGGTATTTTTGGTGAAAATTTTATACTGGGAGCCAATGGTATTCTCATAGGCATAACTGACATTGAATGCATTGGATACATTGAATCCTGCCATAGCAGAATACCCCGTTAGTAGATCCGAAAACTGATACCCACCCCCTACCCAAAGCTTGTCAAGGTATTGTAATTTTACATTGCAATGAAGACCGTATAATTGTGGTTGCAAATATTGTATCATTACAGAAGGAAGTGCACTCACCTCATGGGTTACAAAAAAACGATACCCTCCTGTTAAAAAATAGTTAGGGGAAAAATAATTTCCATTCTTATCTCCTGCATTAAATTTTACGTTACCTAGTAGAATGTTTTGCACAGCAATTCCTGCAAAGTAATCGGCACCATAGAGCCATAGTCCTGCTCCCAGCTCTGGCTTGATCATCTTCATATCCCCATTGATGAATCCAATGGCAGGATCATTGGCATCTAAGTCAGCAAAATTAAGTTTTGACCTGTCCAAATTTAAACCCGTAACACCCATGTTTATTCCTGCAGATAACGAAGTGGATACACTTAATGGTTGGTGATAAGCATAAGAACCATAAGCAGACCAACGATTCATAAAACCAGTTTTATCATTAAGGGCGGTAATACCAATACCGTGGTGAGCATTGGGGGCAGTGTAATTATCCGAAAATTTTCTTCCACGTGGATTTTCACCGGGCAGTTCAAAAGAAGTAGCGGAGGTTTTATAATCTGACTTTCCAATAGGCCCATGAATACTAAAATAAGTGGTAACTGGTGCACCTTCAATACCAGTCCATTGATTTCGGTAACTCAACTTTACATCTGTATAATTTTCTATTCCTGCAACAGCTGGATTGAGGATATAATTATTTAAAACATATTGGGAATAAAAGGGCTTGACCTGAGAAAATACCAATCCCCTTGTAAAAATAAAGAACAATAAAAATGCTATTCTTTTCATAAATACTGCTGGATAAATTGACAGCTATTTTATAATTGTAACATAACCTGTAATTGGCTTTCGGCCACTTCCCGCTTGTAAAATATAATAGTACGTATCAAATGGCAATGGCTTCCCTTTTAAAGTTCCATCCCAAGCGGTAGCATCTGTGTATCGCCTTGATTCGTACACTAGCTGGCCATTTCTTGTAAATACCTGCAAACTACAATCTGGATAGGAATCTAAATATTTTATTAACCATCGATCGTTGATACCATCGCCATTGGGTGAAAATAAATTGGGTACTTTAATGGCTGACAAAATCTTAATAAACAAACTGTCACTTGCTGTGCAACCACCCTTTGCCGTTATCGTCAACTTGTAACCAATATTTGTTAAAGGATTAATTACTGTTGGAGTTGGATTGGTAGCCGAATTTAAATACAAAGCAGGTGTCCATAAATATTGCAGTTCATTTCCGGTTACCAATGATGATAACAATAAAGAACCTCCCTCGAGCACTACCCGATCAGCTCCTAGATCAACCGTAGGATTAGGATACACTGTAAATAATTGGTGGACGGTATCACTCCTACAGCCAACATTATTTACAATTGAAAGACTAACTTTAAATATACTTGCAGTATTGTATATATGCACCGGACTGCGGCTTAGCCCATGCTGTCCATCTCCAAAATCCCAATTCCATCCAGTTGCGACATTATCTGGTCCGCTGATCATTCCAGAAAATGCAACTCCATTTCCTAGGCAAGCACTAGGCAAATCACTACTGAAAATTGCCTTAGGTTGTGAATGGATGGAATTCAAAACAATGGTAGTATCATCCACACAACCATTACCACTTGTAACCTTCAGATTTACATTATAAGAACCGGTTGATGAATAAATATGGGTAGGTGATTTAGCAACCGATCTGTTATTCACCCCACTGATTGGATCATCAAATAACCAACTATAGGTCAACGCATTTTCAGTACCATCTACAATCGTAGTTAGATTTACGAACTGAACTGTTGCAACAGGTAAACAAGCAGATATAGGTACCGAAAAATGGGGGATTGGGAACGGCCTAACGGATACCGGCAGTTGATTTAAAGAACTTACACAACCATTAGAAGTAGTTACTTGTAAGGCAACCGAATAATCTTCAGCTACTGAAAAAATATGAGAAAAGGATGCAGCTGTATTTTTTATCACTGGGGCTGACCCATCGCCAAAATCCCAGACAAAGCTGGTCAACGTTCCTACAGAAGCAATGGCTGTGCTAGTAAAGAATATATTATTTTTTTCGCAGGCCGGCAGATCAAAACTAAAGTCGGCTATAGGAGGGGCTAGTACAGTAATCCACTGGGAGATGGTATCAACACAGCCCCCAGCAGTAGATGTAAAGGTAAACAACAAAGGATGCGAACCTGCTCCCACTATGGCCGGACTAAAAATCCCTGAACTTGAAATTCCTAGACCACTAAATTGATATGAACCAGCAAAGCCTCCAACCTCTGAGGCCTGGGTAATTTGAAAAGGCAATGCATCAAGACAAGTGCTAGGTATACTGGTAAACTTAACCTTGGGTGCAGCATTGACCGTAATCGTTTGTAATTTATCTTCCACACAAATCCCGCCCGAATATGCCCTTAGGCGGATGATGAAATTTTTGGTCAGCGGTGTTTGAAATTCTGGATATACATGTTTGTAAATTTTGCCAATAGCTGGAGATTCGTCTAACTGAAATACCGCCGGTGCTCCAAGGTTATCCCAGTATACTTCTACCTTGCTTACTGAGCCAGGAAACACAGAAGATATATTTGTGATGCTTATGGAATCGTTCGCACAAAGAACAGCAGCATTACCCACCGTAAAATCTGCCTTAGGATTGCTACCATTAACAATAAAATCATGGATGATTGTACTGGAGCATCCCCCAATGTTGCTTACCGTAAAGCTTACCTTGTAAGGCCCTGCAGCCCCATAACTATGTTGAGGATTTTGCTGCGAAGAAATATTCAAATTGCCAGAAACAGGATCTCCAAAATTCCATAACCAACTATCAATTGAGCTGGATGCAATAGTACTGGTATCCCTAAATTCGGCATAACTGTCGCTTAAACAAACCTCAGGCAAAATAAATCCTGCGACAGGAATGGGGTGAATGATGATATTTTTACTGGCAACAGCAGTTTTGCAACCAGTATTGGTTTCCACTTTTAATGAAGCGGTTTTACTTCCCAATGAAGCATAACTATGGGAGCGATTCCCATTTGTCAGTACGGTATCAAATACCCCGTCTCCATAATCCCAATACCATTTTACAATACTACCCACTTCATTGGTACTAGAATCAGATAACACAATTGTTATACCTGCACAAATGGTATCTGCAATACCAAATTTAACCTGGGGAACCGTACTAACGGCAAGGATAATAGTAGTATCAGCAATACATCCAATATCACTAATTGAAATTAGCCTAACTGGAAAGGAACCGGTTGCAGCACTGGTATATTTTTTAATCGGTTCTTTTACATTATCAAATGTATTATCACCAAAATCCCATTTCCATTTAACTGTCGGCCGCCCACTACCAATGGTAGCATCAAAAAACTTTATATCATCTATAACACAACCGCTTTGGGTAAAAGTAAAATTTGCTTTTGGCGAATCATAAACAATTACATCATAATTAATTTCCTGTAATCCGCTACACCCATCAGATGAAGGATTATTTGCAGTTACCTTTATTGGGACTGTTCCTATTGAAGTAAAAGTATATTGACCGGATAATTTAAAAACGTTTAAAGTACGACCATCCTTAACAAATACACTATCAGGCACAGGTGATTTATTGGTAACATTTGTATTGGGGCTAATTCCCGGATTGTTAGCAAAATTCCAATCCAAACTCAATGGCAGATAGGGCAAGGTGATAAATAAATTTAATGGAGTTCCCTTACAGGTAGCTGGATAATTTACAGAGGCATATTGATTTTGGAGTGTAATATATTGATAAAGATCTTTTACATTGGTACCCGCATTATAACCATACGATTCTACCGTACCAAATCCATAAGCAATGCACATAAAACCACTATCCGAAACAATCCGATGAGAAGGATTGATATTCGTAGAAGAGGTAACATCTTCTTGTATATATGAATAGCCGGTGGCACCTATGGCAATAGGAACTGAGAGCGGTGCTGCATTGTCAATTTTTAAAGAACTGAAGGTACTGGTCTTGAAAATGATATTTAAATAATGATTGTCTATTTGTGTATTTGGTGGAGTCAAATCTTTTCTTGCCGACATCACCGTGATATCACTTAACGTTTGCTCAATGGAATTGAGTATTATCATTTCAGGATCACTGGGTACATTATCACAATTTTGGGCAGTTATATATTGCAGCACACAAATTGGTTTGTTGGAACTGATCACTTGGCCTTTATTATTTCCTACAGTACTTATATCATAATACCGATTACCAATAATGGAAGATTTATTTAAGGCAATACCATCTACATAAACTAACGCTAAAGGATCCTGCACAAATATTCTAAATATATCGTACGCTTTATTTTTAAAGGGAGCTGTATAATAAATTTTACCCCAGGATGAAAATGGGAACATCTGCTGATATAAATTATCTCCTGAACCAGCATTTGTACATCCCATAAAAGTCCTGGTGGATCCCGAAAAAACAGCAATTGGCTTACAAGGAACTGTTGAGGAGGCTACCGACTTAATATATGATCCTGAAAGATCATTGACACTCTGATATTGGTAAACATCCCCTTTATTGAGTTTTACTTGAAAAGATACATTCGCAACGCGCTTATTGGATAAATCCGCTTGGGTAGGAACAATATCCACCATTGTACTATCCTCCGTTGCCAAAACAGCAAATTCTGAATAATTACCAGATCCAGAACCAACCGATTGGTAACTAGCAGCATAATATTCTCTGCCTAACACAGCCGTTGGAATGACTAGGGTAGAACCAGACCTTGCTGCGTTTAAAATATGCGCATACACTGCAACAGCATGGTTGCTGGTAATATGAATCCCCCTTTTGAGCCCAACCCCTTCAGATTGGGAGTTATAAGCCAGTGTATTACTCGGCGTGGATGAACTAGTAAGCTGAATGGTAGTTACTTGGTTTGCCAAAGCAGTTACAGGTGAAGTGGAAACCCCATTTACTTCCACCGTAACAATCGCATCCTGATCTGTTGTAATGTATAAGGCCATCCTTGACGAGGTTCCATCAAGATGCCCAGTATAAGCCACCCAAAAGTCCTTCCCCTTATTACTATAGTCTTGAGAGAAGCCGTCAAATGAAGCGCACAATAAAAGAAGCACCAACAAGCATTTTATCATTAGCAACCAATAATTAAAAAATTTACGTCCGAATTGAAAACTCTTTTAAGCAATTTACAAACAATTACGACCAATAAAACTTACAAAAGTTTAACGACCCTAGAAACTATGACAGTAAAAAGTAATAGGTCTGCTTATTTTATCTCACCAATCTGGTAATGAACGGTTCATCCTGTTGAAATTGTTCACAGAACACAGCCTTTTCAGCCAATACAAAATCAATAAAGTCAAACTCCGGTGACACAGTGTAGCCTATCAATGAAAAGTCAGGCGAAAAAAAGATGATAATCTGTCAATTACAATCAATCCATTTAAAAACCAGATCGCTCAAATGCATACTTATATTCACACCAAAATCTATCCAATGCGAGCATACGCTCTTTAAAAAAAGAAATCATCATCGGCCAATCATGTTGATTAAGTATATTCACGTTTTCGAGTGAGGTATATATCTCACTGATCACCTTGCCATTAGAGTCCATAGTAAGCTCCTGCCACTGCCATTGCTCTTCTAATATCTGATGGAATGTATTTTTAAATTTCAACAGTTTATCAAAATATAATTTTTGCAAAACAATATCCCTGTGTGAAAGGGTAATGGAAATTTTTGCAGTACTGCTTTCTGTTGTCATAAAAAAACGGATATCCTTCTCCCCTGTTTTATAATTTACCCAGTTTATTTTTTCTCCCTCAGCAGATGGAATAGGCGCTAAGTATTGGCCCAATGCTGTCCAGAACTGCTGAGTTAAAAAAGATACTTCCTGCCTTGAATACATACCCTAAAATTACTGGATAAAGCGGTATAATTAAATCGGATTGTAAAATTCGGTAAGCCCTTCCCACAATTAACTAGCTTTGCAGCCTTATGACCTTTAGAAAGGAAGCTTTTATAACCTGGAAATTATCTACCCCCATCATTTTAGGAGAGCTAACACAAATGGCACTCGGTATTATTGATAGTATTATGGTAGGAAAAATCAGCTACCAGCAATTGGCTGCCGCTGCATTGGTAAATAGTGTGTTGAATATACCTTTTGTACTCGGTTTTGGATTGACAATATCAGTCTCTCAAACGGTATCGATGGCCAATGGCCGAAGAGATAATCTGAAAGTATCGCATTACCTATACAATGGATTTTGGCTATGTACCATTGCTGCTATATTGATTGCAGTTGCCTTGCAATTCAGTAAAAATATTTTATTTCATCTGGGTCAGGATATAGAAGTAGCCACTTTAGGAGCCCCTTACCTTCAGCTGATGGGTTGGTCCATCATTCCCATGATGATGTTTATCAGTTTAAAACAATTTGCAGATGGATTAGAAAGAACCAGAACAGCCATGTTGCTTTCCATTGCAGCATTACCAATTAATATTTTTATTAACTGGTTGTTGGTATACGGCAATGGTGGATTTCCAAGACTTGAATTAACCGGTGCTGGCTATGGCACATTAATTACCAGAATTTTAATCTTATTAATATTTATGGTGGTTTTATTTGTTCACCCATTTTTCAGCAGGTACATAGCGGTTAGAAAAAATCAATGGACACTTCGGTTACACACTATCAAAGAATTATTACATATTGGAATACCCAGCAGCCTTCAGGTTACTATGGAATCTGGCGCATTTGCCGTGTCCAGTATCATCATTGGTACATTGGGAGCCGTTCAGCTGGCTGCAAATCAAATAGCCATTAGCTGTGCATCCCTTGCCTTTATGGTTTCCTGGGGACTTGCGCAGGGAGCTTCTATTAGGGTAAGTAATGCATGGGGCAGAAACAACTGGAAAGACATTAATAGTATTGGAAAAACTACGCTGATCAGTGGTATCATTTACGGAATACTGGGTGTTTTATTTTTTGTTTCCTTCAGATATGCTTTACCCTTGGCATTTAATAATGACGCTACCGTAATGGCCCTGGCTTCGGTTTTAATGTTATATGCTGCCGTATTTCAAATATCGGATGCAACACAGGTAATAGCTGTGGGTTTATTAAGAGGCATTAAAGATGTAAAAGTGCCCACTCTATATATTGCGATTGCTTACTGGGTGGTAGGCATTCCGGTGGGCTGCTTAATGGCATTCACTTTTAAAATGGGTGTAACAGGCATGTGGATTGGATTTGTAAGTGGTCTTACCTTTTCATCTGTTTTTTTAAACTACCGATTCTTTAAATTATTGAACCAAAAAAATGCTACATTGTTATAGTAGATTCGTTAGATGGGATGAGTGCCTTCTTGCAATATTTATAGCTCAGGATTCCATTAATATTTTAATCAATGAACGAAACTAAGTTCCGATACTACATTATCAATAAGCCTTTCAATATGGTATCGCAGTTTGTTAGTTCTCATTCCGTAGGCTTGCTGGGCGACCTCGATTTTAAATTTCCCGAAGGAATTCATGCTGTTGGCAGATTAGATAATCATTCGGAAGGTTTACTCATTTTAACAACCAACAAAAAAATCACCCGACTATTATTTCTAAGTGACTCACCGCACAAAAGAACTTATCTGGTACAAGTGAATAATATACTCAGTCCCGAATCATTACACCTACTTCAAACGGGTGTAACCATTCGAGTAAAAGAAGGCAAAGACTATACCACACCACCTTGCAGCGTAACAATCGTACCGGAGCCAGAAAAGATATACCCCTCTGCTACTACCATTTCCGAATATGGCCCCCACACTTGGTTGCTTATTACTTTAACGGAAGGCAAATTTCACCAGGTGAGGAAAATGATGGGAGCCATCCGGCATCGCTGCAAAAGGTTAATTCGAATTTCGATAGAAGATCTCACATTGGGGTCACTCAAACCTGGAGCAGTTCAGGAAATAGAAGAAACTGATTTTTTTGAGCTGTTGAAAATAAATTGACCGCAATACAGGATCGAAAGAAAAAACTATATTTAAATAAAAATAGAAAATGAAAAAAGCTTTGGTAATAGGAGCTTCCGGACTTATCGGACAACAACTAATTGAACTACTCCTCCAGGATGAAAATTACTCAGTAATTGCACTTATTCGAACAGCTTTGCCCATTCAACATCAAAGATTGTTACAAGTGCCTTTCAATTTTGACAATCCGAACAATGAGGCAATCAAGGCAGATGAAATATTTTGTTGCCTAGGTACTACCATTAAAGTGGCAGGATCTCAGCAGGCTTTTTATAAAGTAGATTTTGAATATGTACTTGATATTGCAAAAAGAGCTTACTTAAATGGGGCTAAAAAATTTGCTTTGGTATCCTCGCTGGGAGCCAATAAAAACTCAACTGTTTTTTATAGCAAAACAAAGGGAGCAATTGAGGAAGCGGTCACTAAGATTGGGTATGAAAGCCTATTTATTTTCAGGCCTTCGATACTACTTGGCAAGCGAACCGCATTTAGAGTGGGAGAACGGATTGCTCAATCTATTTTTAAATTTTTTTCAATTTTAATTCCCAAAAAATACCAAGCAATCCAAGCCAGACAGGTGGCAAAAGCAATGATTGTCTGTATGAATGCAGGCGATAAGGGCGTTCATATATTGGAGTCCCATAAAATTGCCGATTTTTAAACCGGTATTCCAGCATTATCCAATATTATACCCTGATTTCCTCCTCCAGTTCTTCTTCACTCAATTCTTCCTCCTCGCCAAAATCAAATTCTTCTAATAATTCTTCCTGCTCTTCCGCATCCATATACCTTGAATTGTCATTTAAAATGACAATCAATAAAATCACTCCATTACCAGCATCTTCTTTGAGAAAATCCCATTCTTCAATTTCCCAACCCTGTTCTAGTAATTCATTGATTCCCTCCACGGCTGTAACCGTAAAAGGTGATTTCAAACCTTGAACTAGTTGTTTCGCATCTACGCTTGCTGTGAGTAACTTTTGCATATTTTTTAATTAAAGGGTAAATATTTATTTCCAAAAATGGTTTAAAACTGAATTAAATATATCAATTTATTGTAATATACTACAAACCCTCATAAGATGCAAATCCAAATAATATTGCCCATTACTAACAAAAAAATGGGACAGCTGTATGTTTTTGTAAAGATTACTGATTGGCCAATAACTTAAATAAACCGCTGGTACAAGTTGAAATTGCCAATTTTCAACCTGGTGCAAAGGAAAATTGAATAATATAATTTTTAATTCAACAATTATAGTAAAATTCTTGTTATTGTTGCACCATGCAGGTTACACTTACCATCATACGCTATCCCAAAAAATTTATCTATTTCGCTTTGCTTGCAATGGCAATCCACCGATTTCCATTGTGGTTCAATAAAAATATTAGTTTTTTTAAACTGATGGGCTGTGGTAAAAATGGAACCTTTGACAAACATCCAGATTGGCAACAATGGGGCATACTTGCCGTGAACAAAATGCCGATGGATGATTCATCCATTATAAAAGAAGAGCTCATTACCCAATTATATGGTGCATTCATTGGAAGATGGGTTCGGCTCTTCAATTGTGAAACTTGGACCATTTTCTTGAACCCGATCGAAGGACATGGTAGCTGGGATGGAAAAAATCCATTTGGCAATATATCAAAAAAAACGGACTATAATGGTCCGATTGCCGTCTTAACCAGAGCGACTATCCGACTTTCCAAATTGAATTCCTTTTGGAAAAATGTAAATGGCGTAGCAAAGCAAATGGCAGGTGCTAATGGCTTAATCACCTCCATTGGAATTGGTGAAATGCCATTTATTAAGCAAGCAACTTTTAGTATTTGGGAAAATAAGGAGTTGATGAAAGCATTTGCCTACCAAATGCACCAGCACCAGGATGTAATCAAAAAAACAAAAAAAGAGAACTGGTATAGTGAAGACATGTTTGTTCGTTTTATACCGATTCATACCATTGGCACAATAAATGGATTAGACCCCTTAAAAAAGGGATACTAATAAATTAATTGCATCCACTTTCAAAGCATTGTATATTGTATTGCGATATCCCATAATTGCCCCCTTTCCTATTGCGTTTACACCTATTGACTGCCAAAAAAATGTATGAAGAATATCAAACTTATTGAAGTGCCGAGTGAGATTGGCGCTGGCACACGTGGCGCTAGTCTTGGTATCGAGGCCATTAAAATTGCTGCATTAGATTTTATGAGCAACTTTTTTGTACACTTCCCTTCCGAAAAAATTGAGGTAGAAAATAATTTATTATTTGAACCCATTCAGTCACCCTTTGGCAAAAGAATACATGGAACACTCAACCTTTTTGAAAAGGTAAGCCAAGCAGTAAGCGAGACCATCAAGGGGCATTTTTTTCCGGTAGTACTCAGTGGCGACCATAGCAGTTCCGGAGGAACCATCGCAGGCATTAAAATAGCCAAACCAAAAAGCAAACTGGGTGTCATCTGGATTGATGCACATGCAGACTTGCATACCCCTTACACTACCCCTACCGGCAATATGCACGGAATGCCATTGGCTACCGCAATCGGTGAAGACAACCAAGATTGTAAGGCACATGAACTAGATGAAAAAACAAAAAAAATATGGGAACAGTTAAAAAATATTGGAGGAATAAATCCTAAGATTTTGCCTGAAGACATTGTTTTGATTTCGCTTAGAGATTTTGAAAAAGAGGAAAAAGTGCTGATCGACCAATATGGAATTAAGGTGATCACCACCAATGAAGTAAGACGCAATGGTGTAGAGAGCGTGAGCAAAAAAGTGCTTCGTTATTTATCCGACTGTACCGATATTTATGTAAGTTTTGATGTAGATAGTCTTGATTCATCCATTTCAAAAGGCACAGGCACACCAGTAAGCAATGGACTTAAGGAAAGAGAAGCAGAAGATCTAATCAGTAAATTTATGCAAAGCAGAAAAATCTGTTGCTTTGAGATAACAGAAGTAAATCCCACACTGGATAAAGAAAACCTGATGGCAGAAATAGCTTTTAATATTCTGCAACGAAGTGTGAATGTTTTGTTAATGAATTAAAATACCCAACCCATTCGAGCAGGGAAAACCAATTCCCTTTTCATTAAAAAAGCTGTTTGTAGCGATTGTTGGACCGCTGCAGTCAAAGCCAATTTTATATTTTACCGAAACCTAAACTAGAATTACCGTTGATGTAATTTATCAATTAAATGGGGCATTTTAAACGATATTTACATTTTAAAACTTAATCGAAAGCATTTTTCCATCAACAAAGCAATCCATTGGTCCAATACCACTAGGCGAATACTTTTACTCCTCTTATGACTCAAATTAAAAATTGTTTTTTTCTTATTAGCCTGCTTTTTTTGGGATTCCTAACTGCTTCGGCACAAACCATTACTGGAAAAATAGCCGATACCGCTGCTAAAAAAGAGATCCTTAATGCAGTGATAGTATTGCTAAATCCAAAAGATTCCGGATTGTATAAATTTACAAGAAGCAATACCAACGGAGAATTTGAAATAAAAAATGTGAAGCCCGGTAAATATATCGTCATGGTTTCTCATCCTTATTATGCAGACTATGTGGATGAAATCAATACCACAGAAAATAGCCTGCCCCTTGCTCAAATTCCACTGATTTCAAAAAGCCAATTATTACAGGAAATAATCATTAAAAGTGGTTCTCCTATGAAAATCAAAGGAGATACGGTATCCTATACAGCAGATAGTTTTAAAGTTAGCGCCAATGCCAATGTGGAAGAGCTATTAAAAAAACTTCCGGGCATTCAAGTGGATAAGAATGGGCAGATAAAGGCGATGGGAGAAAAAGTAGAAAAGGTATTGGTAGATGGGGAAGAATTTTTTGGAGACGATCCGGGCATGGCGGTGAAAAATTTACGCGCAGATGCAGTAAAGGAAGTGCAGGTATTCGACAAAAAAAGCGACCAAGCTGAATTTACCGGTATTGATGATGGAAAGACAAAAAAAACAATCAACCTCAAGCTGAAGGAAGATAAGAAGAAAGGCTATTTCGGTAAAGTGGAAACGGCAGGTGGTTTACAATCTTCCATCGACAATCGGTACAACAATAATTTACTCTTCAATGCCTTTAAAGGGAAAAGAAAAATAGCAGGCTTGCTACTGCAAGGCAATACTGGCCAAAATGGTTTAAACTGGCAGGATGAACAAAAATTTGGCAGCAATGACGACGTTACCATGAGCATGGGGGAAGATGGAGGTGGGTTCATGATGGTGTCTAGAGGCAATGATGAAGACCCCTACATCGACACCAGGAATGGCCTTTTTGAAAACCTGAATGCCGGGTTACAGTACAATAACAAATGGAATGATCGACATAGCCTTAACTTTTCACCAAAATTGAATCGCCAACAATACAATAACCATCAAAGCACTTATTCCAAATTTCAACTCAACGACAATACCGTATTCAACGACCATGCCTCTGAAAACACCTTTTCGAAAAAACAGAATGTAAAAAACAGCCTCACTTACGATTTTAAAATTGACTCCGCCAACTCAATTAAAATAAGCTCCAAACTGAATATTTACAATACCAAGAGCGTAGTTTATCGACAGTCGGAAAATACGGATATCGATGGAGTACTCAATAACAACAGTGTCAACATGACTGACAATGCCACCGATAAAAACACTTTCAGCAATACGATCTTATTTAAACACAAATTTAAAAAAGATCGCCGAACCCTTTCCGTCAATACTGATTTCACTTCGCTAGGTTCATCCAATACCGGGTACCTGCAAGCGACTAACAATTATTACAACAAGGGATTGTTAAACCGGACAGATTCGATTTACCAGAAAAAAAACAACGACAATACCAATACGAAATTTTCTACAATGGCTGTTTATACTGAACCCTTGTCAGCTAAATATTCAATGGAGCTCAATTATGAATTTTCAAATACTAGCGCCGAGAATGAGTTGTTAACACGCAGTAAAGCCAATGCTTATGAAAGCAACTATGAACAATTGGTTGATTCGCTCAGCAATCATTTTGATCAAAACATCCTTACCAACAAAGCTGGTGTTAAAGTAAGCTTCAAAAATAAAAAAATAAAATACAGCTTCGGAACTGCAGCTGGTTTTACCGATTTTGACTTAAAAGACATCACACTCAACAAAAACTATTTGAGAAGTTTCACCAACTTGTTTCCCACAGGTAATTTCCAATATACCTACAAGGCCAATCACAGTCTTAGTGTGGGATACAATGGAAAAACGATTCAGCCAACCATTGGTCAATTACAGCAACTTCGTAATAATAACAACCCCCTCAATGAATATATAGGCAACCCATTTTTAAAACAATCTTTTAGGCACAATACCACCATCAATCACAACTCTTACAACTTCTTAAAAGATCTTTGGAGCTACCAGTCAATTAATATAAACTTAACTGAAAATGCTATCACCAATAGCATATTAATCGCAGACAATGGGAAAAGGATTACTCAACCAGTGAACACCAATGGAAATATATCTGCCAATGGCTATATGGGAATGGGAAAAAAAATCAAACAATTTGACCTTGATTTCGGATTAGGATTACAGTTTAATTATGCCAAGTTTAATGAAATTATCAATTACAAAACGAATGGCAATAAAAATTCAAATGTAAGTTTCTCCGTAAATTTTAGAAAGTCAAAGACTAAACTATATGAAATTAACTTAGAAAATAATTTTGGTTACAATGTCAATCAATCTACTGCCTACAACAAAACAATCCGATTCAATAGCAATACAATCAGTCTAAGTACTGC